>NZ_JBOFOO010000175.1:0-11312 GCF_051659485.1 Craterilacuibacter sp.
GTCAACCACCCCGGCCTGAAGGCCGAGGCTTGCAGAGTTAATCCGCAAGTCTGAGGTTGACCAGACCCAGCGCCGCAAGGTGCTACGTTGTACCGAAGACCGCAGACCCACCCTCAGATGCTTCCTCAGTCTGATGCTCTGGAAGAAGTTGCTGTAGACAAGCCTCGGGTAGGCACGAAACAGGCGATTTCCGGCGAAGCAATTCGCCACCTGCGGTACAACATGGTCGAGGGGAGCGCGTCGCAAGACGCCGTAACAAGGCCCGTAAGGGCAACGCACCGGACGTTTTCCGGTTGAGTGGAGGCGTGGTTGTGGCCGTTTTCGTGTTGGATAACGCAGGCAAGCCGTTGATGCCGTGCAGCGAGAAGCGGGCGAGGCTGTTACTCGCTCGCGGTCGTGCGCGCGTGCACCGCATGCTGCCGTTTGTTATCCGGCTCGTTGACCGCCAAGCCGCATCCTGTGCCGTACAACCTTTACGCATCAAGCTCGACCCGGGGAGCAAAACCACCGGCCTGGCATTGGTACGCGATACACCACACATCAACACAGACACGGGCGAAATCCAGCGCGTGGCGGTGGTTCTGAATCTGGTTGAGCTTATCCATCGTGGGCGGTCAATCAGCGAAGCCTTGACGGCCAGGCGCGCAATGCGTCGCCGCCGGCGTGGCAATCTGCGCTACCGCGCGCCGCGGTTCCTTAATCGCACTAAACCCGCTGGCCGGCTAGCACCCTCCCTGCAGCATCGCGTGGACACCACCTTAACGTGGGTGACGCGGATTCAACGCTGGGCGCCCATTGCCGCTATTTCAAGCGAACTGGTGCGGTTTGATATGCAGGCCATCGAGAATCCTGAGATTGCTGGGGTCGGCTATCAGCAAGGCACGCTGGCCGGCTACGAAGTCCGGGAGTATCTGCTGGCGAAGTGGGGTCGCAAATGCGCATACTGCAGCGCCGAGCACATCCCGCTGCAAATCGAGCACATTCACCCGAAAGCTTTGGGCGGTACAAACCGGATTACCAATCTGGCGATAGCCTGCCAGCCGTGCAATCAACGGAAAGGTGCGCAACCGATTGCGGTGTTCTTGGCCAAACAACCGGCCAAACTAGCCGCGATTCTGGCGCAGGCTAAACGGCCCCTGAAGGATGCGGCGGCCGTGAACGCCACGCGCTGGGCATTGGTGAATGCGTTAAAAGCCACTGGCGTTCCGATGGAGCTGGCATCCGGTGGCCATACGAAATACAACCGCACCCGGCTTGGCATCCCAAAAACTCATGCGCTCGATGCCGTATGCGTGGGGGATGTTGCGCAGGTGCAAACCTGGCAAAAACCCACCCTCGCCGTGAAGTGCACCGGGCGCGGCAGCTATCAGCGCACTCGACTGGATAAATATGGCTTCCCGCGCGGGTATTTAATGCGCACCAAGCGAGTTCAAGGCTTCCAGACCGGCGATATGGTGCGGGCAGAAGTCCTTACCGGTAAAAAAGCAGGCGTCTACGTGGGTCGCGTCGCCGTACGCGCCACGGGCAGTTTCAATATTCAGCGGGTTGGCGATGTCGTGCAAGGCATTGCGCATCGCTACTGCCAACTCATTCAACGTAGCGACGGCTACGGATACGCAAGGATAGCGTCGACAAAAGGCGTCGTGAGAACAGGGACAGCTACGCTGTCCGCGCTATCCCTCCCGGACCTGAAGGACCGGGTTTCTCGCGCAAACTGATGAAGCGTATCGGCCTGTATGGCGGCACCTTCGACCCTATCCACTGTGCCCATCTGCGTCTGGCCGCTGCGCTGCGCGACGAATTGCAGCTGGATGAAGTCAGGCTGGTGCCGGCCGGCCAGCCCTATCACCGCGATCATGGCCCGCATGCCAGCGCCCGGCAAAGACTGGACATGGTCAGGCTGGCGATCAAGGGCGAGCCCGGCCTGATCGCCGACGACCGTGAAGTGCGGCGCCAGAAAAATGCCTATACCGTCGACACGCTGCAGGAGCTGCGCACCGAACTGGGCCCCGATGCCGAGCTATGGTGTTTGATAGGCGGCGACTCGCTGGCCCGGCTGCCAAGCTGGCACCACTGGCAGGATATTTTCACGCTGGCCAACCTCGCGGTCGCATTGCGCCCGGGCTTCGATCCCGCGCATCTGGAACCGGCAATCCGCGCCGAGTGGCAAACACGCCAAGTGTTTGATTTTTCAAATCGAACGCCTTCCGGTACAATCCGCGCCCTGACGTTGGCTCCGGTCGACGTTTCGGCCACCCGTATCCGCGCCCGGCTCGCTGCCGGAGAGGATGCAGGCGGTCTGGTTCCCGCTGCGGTGCTGGATTATATCCGGCAGCAGCAGCTGTATCGGAACACCCTGGCGTGACATACAGGCCGCAAGTTGCGGCTCGCGCTCTTTTCGCGGCACCTCTGACCCGTTTGAACGCGTCCATGTGCCCATCATTGGAATCAAGGAACTATGGACAATATTCAAGAAATCGTAAGACTGGCAGTGGAAGCTCTGGAAGACGTCAAGGGCAAGAACATCGTCGAACTGGACACCAGCGAACTGACCTCGCTATTCCATCACCTGATCGTATGCACCGGTGACTCCAACCGTCAGGTCAAGGCACTGGCCAATAGCGTGGCGGTCAAGCTGAAGGAAGCCGGTGTCGATCTCGTCGGCTCCGAAGGCCATGAAAGCGGCGAATGGGTACTGGTTGATGCCGGCGACGTCGTCATCCACGTGATGCTGCCTGCAGTACGCGACTACTACGATCTGGAAGAACTGTGGGGCGGCCAGAAGCCGTCGTTCACTCCGGCCGGCGGCAAGCCCTGGTCGGCTGCCTAAACAGCGTGACCCGGGACTCGGGATCAGGGATTTTCCGGCATCGGCCGTCGACTCCCATCCGGATCCCGGGTACCTAGTCCCGGATTTCCCTCCATGAGAATTACCCTACTCGCCGTCGGCACCAAGATGCCGCGCTGGGTCGATGACGCATTTGGCGACTACGCCAAGCGTTTCGGCCGCGACATCAGCTTCGAACTCAAAGAAATCAAGCCGGAAAAACGCGGCGGCGGCGTGACCACTGAAAAAGGCATTGCCGCCGAGCACGAGCGCCTGATCGGAGCCATCGCTCCACGCACCAAACTGGTGGTACTGGACGAACGCGGTAAAAACTGGACTTCGGTACAATTAGCCGGCGCCATGAAAGACTGGATGGCCGGTGGCGATGACATCACCATCATCATCGGTGGCGCCGATGGCCTGTCGGCCGAGCTCAAGCAAAAAGCCGATGTCCTGCTGCAACTATCGGCCATGACCCTGCCGCACGGCATGGTGCGCGTGATGCTGGCCGAGCAGCTGTATCGTGCCTACTCCATCCTCAATAACCACCCCTACCATCGCGAATAAGCCGCGGCGGCAGTGCTGAAAACACGATATTCCTGTAGACCCCGAGCATATTTGCTATGCTAATCAAGGTCTTATTACGGAATGTTATCAATGAACCGATTTATCTTCTGCTCTTTGATAGCTGCGTCGTTCACACTCGCCTCGGCCGCCCATGCGGACCTCTATGGCTATGTAGACACCGCAGGACAAGTTCACCTCGCCTCCAGCAAGCTGGATGAGCGTTACCAGTTGTTCCAGAAGAACCCCCCGCCAGAAATGGCCATCCGCAAATACGACGTGATGGCCGATGCCACCCGCCCCGGCCTCGGTGCCACCCTGAGCCGGGATAGCACCCAGCCCAAGGCAAGCAGCCTGCCCGCTGGTCTGCCGGCAGCCCAGCCGCGCCTGATCAAGGCCAGCACCAGTGCCCCCTACAACCGCATGATCAACAAGGTTGCGCGCGAAATGAAGCTCGACGCCCAACTGCTGCACGCCATTGTCAGCGTCGAGTCGGGCTATGACGCCCTGGCCGTGTCGCCCAAGGGCGCAATCGGCCTGATGCAGGTGATCCCGGAAACCGGCGAGCGCTTCGGCGTGGCCGATCTGACCAAGCCGGATGCCAATGTCCGCGCCGGTGCCCGCTACCTGAAGTTTCTGCTGGGCCTGTTCAATCACGACATGCCGCTGGTCATCGCGGCCTACAACGCCGGCGAAGGCGCGGTCAAGAAATACAAAAACAGCATTCCCCCGTACACCGAAACCCGCAACTATGTGTCGCGCGTACTGGCGACCTACGAAGCGCGTAGCGGCAAATCGGCGCTGCAACCAGCCGTCGGCCATATCGACTACAACCGCGGCAAGCGGGTACGGGCGGTATTGGAGCCGCTGTAAACCTTAATCACGCCTCAGCCTGCCCCATCAGGGTGCTGCGCGCAGCACCTTGATCAAGGCGGCAACTTCCTCTGCACCCAGACCGGCATCGACCCCCTGCCTGAACATTGACGAGGCAAACTCGGGAAAGCCGCTGTGGATATTACTCTGCCGTGCATGACGCTCGAGGCGGGTGATGGCCGCCGTCCAGGTTTTCAGCGAGGCCTGCGGCTCGTAGTAGTTTTCTGCCTGAATCACGGCGCCCAGATGGCGGATATCCCCGCCTAACAGCGGCGAGATGTCCGACAGCATGCTGCAAAACTCATCCACCCGCAGCCCTTCCGCCTCGCAGATGCGCGCGCCATGCAAGGCCCCCAGCAGGGCACCGGCAAAATAGGCGGCCACGGCACAATCCTGCGCCGACGCAGCCCCGACCCGCGCCCCCAGATAGCTCAGATTGGGCGCCAGCAGTTTCAGCAGCGGTGCCGCCTGATCGAATGCGGCAGCTGCGCCGGAGGCAATAATACTGGCTTCATGACTGCCCATCTGCGGTGGGAAAGCCAGAATCGCGCCATCGACATAGCCGGCACCACGGGCATGCGCCCACTGTTCACTCTCGCGCGCCTCTTGCGGGCCGCCGGTAGACAGCTGAAGCAGCAGCTTGCCGCCGAGGGCGGCGGCAACGTCATCGCCGTCCAGTATGCTGTTGGCCACCGTATAGTTGTCGACGCAAACCAGACATACCGGGCTGTCGGCGATGGCGGATGCCACGCTGCCCGCTACCCGTGCCCCGGCCACCGCCAATCCCTCGGCCTTGATCCGGGTACGATTCCACACTGTCACCCGCAGGCCGGCCTGCAGCAAGGTCCGCGCCAGTGCCGACCCCATGGCACCCAGGCCAATGACCGTGACTTCACTATGCATAAAAAATCTCCCCCTGAATCTGACGATAGGCATCGTCAATAAAAACAGGTGCCGAAAACGGCACCTGCGGCAACTAGAACAAAGCTTGAAGACGCAAGCCGGGCTTACGGCTCCTGCCGCGTCGCGGCGAGCACGATCTCGCGGATGCACAGGTGCTGCGGCTGCTCATAGGCGTAACGCACCGCCTCGGCGATATCTTCGGCCGAGATCACTCCGCCCATGCCCTCTTTCCATGCGTTGTAGCCATCCTTGATCTCCTGACTGCTGGTATGGCCCAGCAACTCGGTCTCGGCCGCACCCGGCGCGATGGTAATCACGCGCACGTCCTGCAGCGCCACTTCCTCGCGCAGGTTTTCCGAGATCGCATGCACGGCAAACTTGGTGCCGCAGTAGGCGGCGTGATTAGGGAAGGTCTTGCGCCCGGCGATCGAGCTGATATTGATGATGGTGCCGTGGCGACGGGCGAGCATACCGGGCAGCACCGCATGGATGCCGTTGAGCACGCCCTTCACATTGACGTCCAGCATGCGCTCCCACTCGGATGGAGCCTGCTCGGACAGCTTGCCCAGCAGCATCTGCCCGGCGTTGTTGACGATCAGGTCGGCCGGACCGAACCGGGTCTCGGCCTCGCGCACGGCCGCATCCAGCGCGACGCGGTCGGTGACATCGACTTCACGGCACAGGGTATCGGGCAAGCCCAAAGCCTCCAGACGCTCGATACGGCGTGCCAGCAGCAGCAAAGGGTAGCCGCGCGACGAGAACAGACGGGCACAGGCCGCACCAAAACCGGAGCTGGCACCGGTAATCACAATAAGAGCTTTGTTCATGATGAAATCCTGAAATAGAAAGCGTTGATGGCAATAGCCGATGCGCTGCACTATAGTCGGCGTCTCGTGCGAAGAAAAATCGTTTTTTCCCCTTACTGCCATCGGACATTTCTATGGATATCCGCCAGTTGCGTGCCTTTGTCGCCGTATTCGAAGAGCGCAACATCACGCAGGCGGCCGAATGCCTGCATGTGACACAGCCGACGCTGTCGGCCACCTTGCGCCAGCTCGAAACGGAACTGGCCACGGCGCTATTCACCCGCCTGCCGCGCGGCGTCGAGGCCACCGATGCCGCACGCCGGCTGTTCCCGCAGGCGAAGAAGCTGATCGCCGATGCCGACGCACTGGCACACAGTTTCCGGCAACGCGATAGCTGTCTCGAGCTGACACTGGGGATAGAAGGCGACTTGGGCGAACAGCAGATCAAGCATGTACTACATGCCGCACTGGCCACCGCGGGCGTACTGCTGACACTGGAGGACGGCTGTAGCGGTGACGCCCGCATTGCCTGCGAGACGCTACGCTGCGAGGACGAGCTGTTTTTGCCCTTGTGGGAGGAAGATTTCGTACTGGCACTGCCAGCGGGACACACGCTGACCGGGCAGACCATCGCCGCGCATGTACTGGCAAGAGAGGAATGGGTGATGTGTGCGGCGCATGACTCGCAGCAGCGGCTATTGGCCATACTCGGCGCACATGCACCGGTACATCCGCACAAGGCCGGCAGCCTGACCCTTGCCGCACGCATGGTAGCCGCCGGTTGCGGCATCGCCTGGCTGCCGGCATCGCTGGCGGCGAACCTGGCCAGCGCCACCTTGGCCGCGCCACCTTACCGGCGCCGCATCGGCCTGTGCTATGCACCGGATGCGCTGGCCAAACCCGCGCTTGGCGCCCTGCTGATGGAACTAGGCCGGCCGGCCTAGACCGCCGTATCCCGCTGCTGCACGGCAACGAGCAAAGCCTCGTCGCCAACGCCCGCCGCCACCGTCACCGCCTTGGCCCCCAACGCCGACAAGGCATCGGCGATGCGCGGATGCAGGGCAACAAAGTGCTGCCGGGCGAGCCAGCAGCGTCCCTCAGCGGATGCCGAAGTAAATAGCGCACGCGCGATGTCGGACGAAGTCACCACGATGGCGGCTACATCGCGCCCGGTATCCAGTGCGCCCCAGCCGGGGTCGCAGGCCACGCGATGGTAGGCCTCGCACAGCAGTATCCGGGCCCCGCGCGCCGCCAGCGTATCGGCCAGCAGGGCGCGGCCGGTTTCCCCGCGCACGATCACGACCGTCTGGCCGGACAAATCAGCCAGCTCGGGTAGCGCCAGCAGCGCCTCGCTGTCGCTCGCATGCTCGGGATGCAGGACCGGCCGCCCGGACAAGGCCGCCAGCTTGCCGGCACTGCCTTGCCCGACGCAGGCCAGACGCAGCTGTGCCGGCAGGCCTTTGGCCAGCGCCGGCCACATGATATCAATGGCGCCGGGGCTGACCGGAATCAGCCAGTCGGCCACTGCAGCCTGGCTGCAAAGGGATGCCAGCGCCGCCGGATCAGACTGCAGCAGCAAGGGGGAGAACACGCGGGCATCGAAACCGGCGGCCGCGCACCGTGCTGCCAGTGCCGCACATTGCGCCGCCGGACGGGTCAACAGCAGCAACGGCTTCATGCTCAGCCCTCGGCCAGCACCGCATCCATGATATCGGCGGCACCCTCTTTCAGCAGCTGCTTGGCCACCGCCCGCCCCAAGGCATCGGCGTAAGTGCGCGGCGCACTGGCCGTCGCCCGCAGGATGAGCGAACCGTCAGGGTAGGCCACGAAACCGTCCAGGGTGATCACCTCATCCTGCAAGGTCGCAAAGCCGCCCAGCGGAATCTGGCAGCTGCCGCCCAGCTGGCGCGACAAGGCGCGCTCGGCCAGCACGCAGTCGCGGGTATCGGCATCGTTCAGCGGTGCCAATAGTGCTTTGAGGTCTTCGCGATCGGCACGGATCTCGATGCCCAGCGCACCCTGTCCCGGCGAGGGCAGGCTCTCGGACGGCGACAATCCGGTACGGATGCGCGCCCCCAGCCCCAGCCGTTTCAGGCCGGCAGCGGCGAGGATGATGGCGTCGAATTCGCCGGCGTCAAGCTTGGCCAGACGCGTCTGCACATTGCCACGCAAGGGCTTGATTTGCAGATGCGGAAATTGTGCGCGTATCTGCGACTCGCGACGCAGGCTGGCCGTACCAACGACCGCACCGGCCGGCAGTTCGGACAGGTTGGCGTAGGTATTGGATACAAAGGCATCGCGCGGATCTTCACGCTCGCAGATCACCGGCAAGTCAAAACCCTCGGGCAAGGCCATCGGCACATCCTTCATCGAATGCACGGCCAGATCGGCACGGCCTTCCTGCAGGGCGACTTCCAGCTCCTTGACGAACAGACCCTTTCCGCCGATCTTGGACAAGGTCACGTCGAGGATCTGGTCGCCACGCGTGGTCATGCCCAGAATTTCGACTTCAAGTGCCGGATACAGCCCTTGCAAACGGGCCTTGATATGTTCAGCCTGCCACATGGCCAGCCGGCTTTCACGGCTGGCAATCACGATTTTTTTCATCGGGCGATCCTGAATGGAATAAGTCTGGCGCGATTTTAGCATGCACACCGGCTTTGCTGCCGTGGCGTGCTTTGCGCAGAATCCAACAAAGACCTAGCCAACACTGGCCAAGCATGGGCCGGCTGCGGCAAGATCAGGGTCTAGACACATTATCCGCGGCCGGCCTGCCACACGGCGCGCCGCATGCCCTCTACCCGAACTGGTAACCATCGTCATGACCCAAGAACTCGATAAAGACCTCCCCCTCAAGGCCGATCTGGCACGGCTGGACCGCTTGCTGGGCGAAGTGCTGCGCGAGCAGGCCGGCGACGAGGTCTATCGCGAGATGCAAGCCATCCCGCAGGCCAGCCATAGCCATGACAGCCATGCGCTGGCCATGCTGGAGCGTCTGTCTCCACAGGCGACTACCGCATTAGTGCGCGCCTGCGGCCTCTATGCCCAGCTATTCAATATCGCCGAAGACCTGCATCACACCCGCCGCCGCCGCGCCCACCGCCAGGCCGGTTCGGCACCACAGCAGGGCAGCCTCGCGCGCGCGCTGTCGCGCCTGCAACAGGAAGGTGTCAGCCTGAGCCGGCTGAACGCCATGCTCTCCGATGCCACGGTCACCGCCGTACTGACCGCCCACCCGACCGAGGTCCAGCGCCAGAGCGTGCTTGATGGCCACCGCGCCGTACGCCGCTTTCTTGCCTGCCTGCACTATCCGGATGTGACGCCGGATGACGAGGCCGACCTCGAACTGCGCCTGCGCCGCGTGATCCTGACGCTGTGGCAGACCTCCGAAATCCGCCACTTCAAGCTGTCGGTCGCCGACGAAATAGAAAATGGCGTCGCCTACCACCCGCTCTCGTTCTTCGCGGCCCTGCCGCGCATCTACGACATGCTGGGGCGCGGCATCCATGCACACTGGGGCGAGCGCCCCAAGCTGCCCTCGTTTTTGCGCGTCGGCAGCTGGATAGGCGGCGACCGCGACGGCAACCCCAATGTCGACGCCAAGGTGCTGCGTTACGCCAGTACCCGTCAGGCCGAAACCGCGTTTAGCCATTATTTTTACGAGCTCTCCGGCCTGTACCGCGAGCTGTCCTTGTCCAGCCGCCTGGTCGCCGTCAGCGATCAAGTGGCCGCACTGGCCGCCATCTCGCCCGACACCGAGACCAGCCGTGCCGAAGAACCGTACCGGCGTGCACTAGCCAGCATCGAGGCGCGCGTATCCGCTACCGCGGCAGCCCTGGGTATCGCCCAGCGCGGACGCTGGTGTGCGGGCGAGCCTTACGCCGATGCGCAGGCGGTGATTGCCGATCTGGATGCAATTGCCGCCTCGCTCGCCGCCAATGGCAGCGCCATCCTCGCCGGTGGCCGCCTGCTGCGCCTGAAACGATCATTAGACGTATTCGGTTTTTACCTGATGCCGCTGGACCTGCGCCAGCATGCTGCCATCCATGCATCGGTGGTCGCCGAGCTGTTTTCGCATGCCGGGCTGGAAGAATATCTGGCGCTGGACGAGGCGGCGCGCATACGTGTGCTGCGCCGCGAACTGGCTACCCCGCGCCCCTTGTACTCGCCCCATCTCGACTACGGCGCCGAGACACAAAAAGAGCTGGCCATCTTCCGCGAAGCGGCGCGCATCAAGGCGACGCTCGGTGATGGCGCCATCACCCAATGCATCATCTCCAACTGCGCCACCGTCAGCGATTTGCTGGCACTGGCACTGCTGATGAAGGAAACCGGACTGCTGCGCATCATCGACGGCCGGCCAGTCGGCAGCGTCAATATCGTGCCGCTGTTCGAAACCATCGATGACCTGCGCGCCGGCGCCGCCATCATGCAGCAATTATTCGACCAGCCATGGTATCGCCAGCTGCTGCAGAGCCGCGGCATGCTGCAAGAAGTGATGCTGGGCTATTCGGACAGCAATAAGGACGGCGGCTACCTGACCAGCCAGTGGGAGCTATATCAGGCCGAGGCGCGGCTGGTGACGGTATTCGGCGCTGCCGGCGTCAAGCTGCAGCTGTTCCACGGCCGTGGCGGCTCGGTCGGGCGCGGTGGCGGCCCCAGCTACGAGGCGATCATGGCGCAACCGGCAGGCTCGGTCGCCGGTCACATCCGCATTACCGAACAGGGCGAGGTGATCACCTCCAAATTCTCCGACCCCGACCTTGCCATCCGCAATCTGGAAGCACTGGTCGCCGCCACGCTGGAAGCGACACTCACCGGCAGCACGAGCAACGAAGCCGACAGCAGCATCCTGTCCGAACTGTCGGATCACGCCTATGCCGCCTACCGCGCGCTGGTAGAAACGCCGGGCTTTATGCAGTACTTCCTCGAGGCCACCCCGGTCAAGGCGATTGCCAAGCTCAATATCGGCAGCCGCCCGGCCTCGCGCAAGAGCCTGACCTCGATTCAGGATCTGCGCGCCATTCCGTGGGTGTTCTCGTGGTCGCAGTCACGGGTGATGCTGCCGGGCTGGTATGGCGTCGGTTCGGCCGTGACGGCCTTTATCGAGCGTCATGGCGAAGCCGGTGTGACGCAATTACAGGCGCTGTACCGCGACTCGCCCTTCTTGCGCATGGTGCTGGAGAATATGGAACAGGTGCTGGCCAAAGTTGATCTGGGGCTGGCAGAACGCTATGCCGGCCTGCTTGAAGACCAGGCACTGGCCAGCAGCCTGTTTGCCACCATCTCGGCCGAATGGCAGCGCAGCGTGGATGCGCTTTACACCATCACCGGCAATC
>NZ_JBOFOO010000176.1:0-16748 GCF_051659485.1 Craterilacuibacter sp.
GGACTCGGGACTCGGGACTCGGGACTCGGGACTCGGGACTCGGGACTCGGGACTCGGGACTCGGGACTCGGGACTCGGGACTCGGGACTCGGGACTCGGGACTCGGGACTCGGGACTCGGGACTCGGATTTCAGTGTTACGAACCGACCCAAGCACGTCAACACCGCGGCTCCCCATTCCCGGCTCCCCGATCCCGAAAAACCAAACCCGCCAGCCGCCCCCTATTCCCTATTCCCCGATCCCTCAAAAAGAAGCACACACTTGCTATTCCCTATTCCCCGCCTTTACGTCAAACTGTCATATTCATGTAATCCCGCCGCCTTATCCTTGCGCTGACCATAAAACGGGGATGCCTGCGTATGCCAGCCACTATATTGCTTGTCGAAGACGAACCGGCCATTCAGGAGCTGATTGCATTCAACCTGACTCAGGCCGGTCATCATGTATTGCGTGCGGCCAGTGCCGAAGCCGCACAGACACTGATCAACAATGCCCTGCCCGATCTGGTGCTACTGGACTGGATGCTGCCCGGCGCTTCCGGCGTGGAGGTGGCGCGCCGTTTGCGTGCCAGCGAGCGTACGCGCCAGATCCCCATCATCATGCTCACCGCCCGCTCGGACGAGCAGGACAAGCTGACCGGCCTCGAAACCGGGGCCGACGACTACATCACCAAGCCGTTTTCGCCACGCGAACTGTTGGCCCGCATCAAGGCCGTACTGCGCCGGCGCGCGCCGCAGATGACCGATGACGCCATCGAGGTCAATGGCCTGCGCCTTGATCCGGTCACCCACCGCATCAGTATCGAAGGCAAGGCCCAGGATCTGGGGCCGACCGAATTCCGCCTGCTGCACTTTTTCATGACCCATGCCGAGCGTGTGCATTCGCGCACCCAGCTACTGGATCAGGTGTGGGGCGACCATGTCTTTGTCGAAGAGCGCACCGTCGACGTGCATATCCGCCGCCTCAGAAGCGCGCTCGAAGCTACCGGCCACGATGCGCTGATCCAGACGGTACGCGGTACCGGCTATCGTTTTTCTACCCAGATGTGAGACTCTTTTGCGCGACTTCCTGCACCGCTCCTTGCTTTATGCTGCGCTGATTCTGGCCCTGACGCTGGCTTGCTGGCTGATACTGGGGCTGGTTCCCGCCCTGCTCGCGGCGATCGCCCTGCTAAGCGGCTGGCTGCTGTTCCATCTGTGGCATGTGGCACGCCTGACTGTCTGGCTGCAACACCCCAGCGCACGCCATATCCCCGACGGCTACGGTTCCTGGGCGGCGATCTTCATGGCCTTATACCGTCAGGCGCGCAAACAGGACGAAAACCGCAAGCGGATGGCGGCGGCACTGGAGCGCTTTACCAATGCCGGCGAAGCCATGCCGGATGGGGTGATCGTACTGAACGGCCACGACCGCATCGACTGGATGAACCCGATGGCGGTCGAGCATTTTGCGCTGGACCGCACGCTGGATATCGGCAGCCAATTACTCAACCTGATCCGCCACCCGGCTTTCCACAGCTATATGGCGGCAGGCCAGTTCAGCCAGCCGCTGGTTCTGGTCAGCGGCAATGCCCGTGACCGCGTACTGTCCATCCAGCTGGTGCCCTTCGATCTCTCGCATAAAATGCTGCTGTCGCGCGACATCACGTCGCTGGAGCGGGTGCAGACCGTACATCGCGACTTTGTCGCCAATGTGTCGCACGAACTGCGTACCCCGCTGACGGTGGTCGGCGGCTTTATCGAAACGCTATCCGATATGGACGAGGTCGACAGCGCCACGCTCAAGCACTTCCTGCCGATGATGATGGAACAGTCACGGCGCATGCAGCGACTGGTGGAAGACCTGCTGGTCTTGTCGAGACTGGAAAACGACCCCAAGGCTGTCGAATTCGATAAGGTCGATATGGATGCGTTGCTGAACACCCTATTGATAGAGGCAGAGGGCTTGTCGCGTGGCCGGCACCGCATCGCACTGACGCAGCATAGCCCCGACTGGCTGTGGGGCTGCCCGCAGGAGCTGCATTCGGCCTTCGGCAATCTGGTGTCCAATGCCATACGCTATACCCCGGAAGGCGGCACCATTACGCTGGCGTGGCAGGTTGATGCCCATAGCGCACGCTTTAGCGTCACCGACACCGGCATCGGCATTCCACGCGAGCACATTCCGCGCCTGACCGAGCGCTTTTACCGCGTAGACCGCGGCCGTTCGCGCTCCAGCGGCGGCACCGGCCTCGGCCTCGCCATCGTCAAGCATGTGGTGGCAAGGCATCGGGCCAAGCTCGAAGTCCACAGCCGGGACGAGCAGGGCAGTACCTTCAGCGTGGTGTTCGGGCGCGAACATATTGCCGCAGCAGGGCAAAGCTGAGGCGCCGCACCGTGATGGGGTGGCGCTTCTTGTTGGCCATCCCCGTCAGGCTCGCGCCCTATATCGGGATATATCACCCGCGTGACGCCGGCACACCACGCCAATTGACATACTTGAGACAGTATTTCAATGCCTAAAGGGATTTAATCCTCTACCAAGGCGGGCAAGGCTTGGCACTGCGGCACGTGACGGCTAGCATAGCTGGCTAAATAGACAAATAGAGCCCCGCATGAACCGCCTGCAAGCCATCCTCCCGTTCGGCCAGCGTATCTGGCTGGACAACCTGTCCCGCGAACTGATTGCCTCGGGCGAACTGGCCCGCCTGATCGCAGACGACGGCATCGCCGGCGTCACCTCCAACCCGGCCATTTTCTACAAGGCCATCGCCTCCGATGCGCGCTATCAGTCTGACCTCGCGCAGCTCAAGGCCGATACCGGTCTGAGCGCCGAAGCGCGTTATGAAGCACTGGTCGTACCCGACATTCAGGCCGCCTGCGATCTGTTGGCGCCGCTGTATGAAACCAGCGCCACTGCCGATGGTTATGTCAGCCTGGAAGTGTCGCCGCAGCTGGCGCATGACGAAGCCGGCACCCTGGCCGCCGCCCGCCGACTGTGGGCAGGCGTTGCCCGCCCCAATGCCATGATCAAGATTCCGGCTACGGCAGCAGGCATCCGCGCCTTTGAAGTGCTGACCCGCGAAGGCGTCAACGTCAATATCACCCTGCTATTCTCCCTGCCGCAGGTGAATGCGGTATGGGATGCCTATATCGCCGGCCTCAAGGCCCGTCACGCCGACGGCAAGCCGCTGGCACATATCAAGGCGGTGGCCAGCTTCTTCCTGTCGCGCGTCGACAGCCTGCTGGACCCACAACTGCCGGCGGCGCTGCAGGGCAAGACCGCGGTTGCCATGTCCAAGGCTGCTTATGCGCGCTACCACGAACGCTTTAACGGTGAAGAATTTGCGGCACTGAAAGCAGCCGGTGCCCGCGCCCAGTATCTGCTGTGGGCATCGACCGGTACCAAGAACAAGGCCTACTCCGACGTACTGTATGTGGAAAGCCTGATCGGTGACGAAACCGTCAATACCACGCCGGATGCGACGCTGGCCGCCTTCCGCGACCACGGTGTTGCGGCAGCGACGCTGGCGGCCGATATGGACGACGCATTCCGGCTACTGGCCGAGGTCAAGGCCGCCGGTGTCGATCTGGATGCGGCCGGTGAAAAGCTGCAGGCCGACGGCCTCAAGCTGTTCGACGATGCGTTTGATGCACTGCTACAGCTGACAGCGTGAAAATGGGGAATGGGGAATGGGGAGCAAACTCCCTACTCCCTACTCCCTACTCCCCGCCCTTACCCCTGTCTCCGCGCCGCCATATGTTTGCCGGCGGCGCGCATTTCCTCTTCGCTCAGGCTGGCGGCGGCCAGCGGAAATAGCCACTTCTCCTCCATCGCCGCATGCTCGCGATACAGCCGCACAAAATCAACGATATCGATACGGCTGATGGCCGCCGCATCGCCATTGCGTAGCGCCCACAAATCTTCGCGTATCGCCACCCAGCGCGACAGCAGATAGCCGTGTTCGGCCTGTAGCTGCTCCAGCCGTGGTAATGCGGCAGGCACTTTCTGCCACAACAGCGGAAACAGTTCGTCTTCTTCGTCCTGATGGTGCTGCGGGCCGGCGATATCGAAGTAACGCACCACCGCCTCCACTGTATTCACCACCGCCTCGTTCACCCCATGCTCTGCCACATAGCCCGGCAGCTTTTCCAGCTGGTCGCAAAAACGGCGGATCTTGTCGTGGCAGGCTTCCAGCATTTCCAGTGGCTGATCAAAAGAAGGCCCGGTCGGCCCCAGTGCATTCAGTGGCAACATGGTGTTTTCCTGCGCTTGAGAAGAGTTTAAAAAGATTCCGGCTTGCACCCTAGCAGACTACGGCTGCAATTTCGGCTAAATTGGCCAGCCCAAGCCGTGATAATGGGCAAATAACCGCCATGCACCAAGATACCGCACTGACACTCTCCGCTGATGGCTGGCTTGCGCAGGCACACTGCCTGCCTTCGCCCAATTGCAATGACTACGCGCCGGACACGCAGCCCAGCTTGCTGGTGATCCACAATATCAGCCTGCCGCCGAATGAATACGGTGGCGACGGCGTGGCGCAACTGTTCACCAATACGCTAGACCCTACGGCCCACCCCTACTACGCCACTATCGCCCACCTCAGGGTGTCGTCGCACTTCTTTATCCGCCGCGACGGTGAACTGGTGCAGTTCGTACCGGTAACGCGCCGCGCCTGGCACGCCGGCGTGTCCTGCTTTGCCGGACGCGAGTGCTGCAATGATTTTTCGATCGGGGTAGAAATGGAAGGCTCCGACTTCGAGCAGTTTTGTGAGGCGCAATACACCACGCTGAACCGGCTGCTGGCGCTACTCAGCAGCACGCTGCCGCTGGCGGCCATCACCGGCCACGAACACATCGCCCCCGGCCGCAAAACCGACCCCGGGCCCTACTTCGAATGGGACAAAGTGGCAAGCGACTTGCCGCTATGGAAGGGCGTGTAGGGTGGGATAGCCGCTGCAAGCGGCGTAACCCACCAGAGGGGAGACCCGCAAATTGGGACTTGCGAGCTGCGGCTCATACCCGGCTCAACCCTTCTTCCAGCTGATCAGCAGCACCGCCGTGACAATGATCGCCATCGCCACCATTTCATGCACGCCGACGTGCTCGCCAAGGAAGGCGACGCCCAACAGCACCGCGATAATCGGGTTTACATAGGCGTAACTGGTGGCGGCGGCGGCGGAGACGTTTTTCAGCAAATAGAGATAAGCGCTGTAGGCGACAATCGAGCCGAACAGTACCAAGTAAGCCACGGCCAGCCAGCCTTGCAGCGGCGGCATGGCGGTCAGCGTTTCACCCTTGAGCAGGCTGGCGATCAACAGCGAACCGCCGCCGAATACCATCATCCACGCACTGCCGGCGATACCTGATGGCTGCTTGAGGTGGCGGCTCCAGGCCGATCCCAGTGCCCAGCCGGCCGATGCCAGCAGCAGCAGGATGGCGCCCTCGGGGCTGGCCCTGAGGTTGGCGCCCAGATTCAAAAACACCATGCCGGCAAAGCCCAGCGCGATGCCGGCCCATTCCAGCTTTCTGGCCCTCTGGCCGAAACCCTGTGCAAACAGGGTAGCGAACAGCGGCACGGTAGCCACCACCAGCGCGGCCACGCCGCTGGACACATCCTTTTCGGCCAGCGTCACCAGCCCGTTGCCGACACCCGGCATCAGCACGCCGAGAATGGCTGCGCCCTTGAGTTCGGCTGCCGACGGCAGCGCCCATTTCCGTGTGACCAGCAGCACCCCCATCAGGATCAGGCCGGCGGTGAGAAAACGCAGCCCGGCCATCATGAATGGCGGCCAGTATTCGACGCCGATACGGATCGCGAAATAGGTCGAGCCCCAGATCACATACAGGCAGAAGAAGGACAGAATCAGCAGCAGGCGATTGGGAGCGGGGGCAGCGGTCATGGGGGCTTTCATATGAGGGACTCGGGATCTGGGAACCGGGATCTGGGATCAGGAAGCCGGGACTCGGCCGCGAGTCCCGAGTCCCGAGTCCCGAGTCCCGAGTCCCGAGAGTTCAGCGTGTCGCCAGCCGCTGCAGGATGTTGGAAAATTCTTCCATATAGGTGTCGAAGCGGGTAGCCAGACGGTCGACATCGGTGGCGAAACGGTTGTAGGCGATCACCGCCGGAATGGCGGCAAACAGGCCGATGGCGGTGGCGATCAGCGCCTCGGCAATGCCCGGTGCCACCGTGGCCAGCGTGGCCTGACCGGCGTTACCCAGGCCGATAAAGGCATGCATGATGCCCCACACGGTGCCGAACAGGCCGACATAGGGGCTGACCGAACCGACGGTGGCGAGAAAGGCGTTGTGGCTTTCCAGCTCGTCCAGCTCGCGCTGCGCACTGGCGCGCATGGCGCGGCGGCTGCCGTCCATGATGTCGGACAGCTCGGTGCCTGGGCGGCCGCGCAACTTCAGGAATTCGGCAAAGCCGGCCTGAAAGATGCTTTCCATGCTGCCGCGCGCATTATTGCGCGATGCCTCTTCATACAGGCGGTTAAGGTCGCTGCCGCTCCAGAAGGCACGCTCGAAGCTTTCGCTATCGCGTTTGGCCCGGCGCAGGGTACCGATCTTGTTGAAAATCAGCGCCCACGACAGCACCGAGGTCAACACCAGGCCGGCCATCACCAGTTGCACCACCAGGCTGGCATTGAGTATCAGGCTGACGACGGAGAATTCCTGCATATGTATTCCTTTTACGGCTTAGCGCAGCACGCGGCCGGTTTCTAGATCGATGATGGTAGAGGGTTTGCGCCGCTGGCCGACGCGCCCGGGCAGGGTTAGCACCGCAGCGCCGAACGCGCGTTCGCAAGCGGCAGCAGTACGCAGCGATTTTTGGCCGGCGCGATTGGCCGAGGTCGACACCAAGGGGCCCAGCGCATGGCACAGGCTGGCGGTTTCGCGATGGGCAGTTACCCGTACCGCAATCTTGCGGTGACGGCCGCGCAACAGCGGCAGCACCTTGGGCGAGGCAGGAATCAGAAAAGTATACGGCCCCGGCCAGTAGCGCAGCAGCGTGGCGCGCTCGGCCGCGCTCAGGGGCTTGATCAGCGGCGCCAGCTGCTCGATGCTGGCGGCCACCACGATCAGGCCCTTGTGGTTGGGCCGGCCCTTGAGCGCAATCACGCGGCGCAAGGCGCGGGCATTCAGCGGATCGCACCCCAGACCGAAACAGGATTCGGTGGCATAGGCAATCAGCCCGCCATCACGGTAAGCGGCACGCGCCTGCGCCAGTTGCGCCGCCGAAGGAAACTTTCTGATTTGCAAGATGACATCGCCCGATTCATGAAGACGACATTGTAACAACAGGGAATGAAGAACGGGGAGCCACAATCCGGCAATAAATCACGGGCCGGCTTGCCGATTGCGGGTCTCCCGCAGGACAAGCCCTCGCTGATTGCGGCTAAGGCCGCTCCTGCCGTGAAAACCAGGCTTACGTAGGAGCGGCTTCAGCCGCGAGACTTGCCAGCTGTATTAGCGGCCGATGGCGCGGTAGCCGATATCGCGGCGCAGCTGGCAACCGTCGAACGCGATCTGGTCGGCCACCTCATAGGCTCGCGCTTGCGCCTCGGCAACGCTTTCGCCCAGCCCCACCGCACACAGCACGCGTCCACCCGAGACGACGGCTGCGCCATCAGCGTTCTGCGACGTACCGGCGTGGAACACCATGCCGTCGGCCGTCGCCGCCGGAATACCGTGAATCACGGCACCCTTTTGCGGCGCGTCCGGATAGCCGGCAGCAGCCAGCACCACGCCCAGTGCCACGCGGCTATCCCACTCGGCCGTGACCTGATCCAGCGTGCCATCGATGCCGGCATCCAGCAGCTCGGTGAAGTCTGACTGCATGCGCGCCATGATGGGCTGGGTTTCCGGGTCGCCGAAGCGGCAGTTGAACTCGATGGTGTACGGCTGGCCAGCCTTGTCTATCATCAGCCCGGCGTACAAAAAGCCGGTGTAGGCGTGGCCGTCCTTTTTCATGCCGGCCACCGTCGGCAGGATGATGTCGCGCATGGCACGTTCGTGCACTTCCGGCGTCACCACCGGTGCCGGGCTATAAGCGCCCATGCCGCCGGTGTTGGGGCCTTGGTCGCCATCGAGCAGGCGCTTGTGGTCCTGGCTGGTGGCCATCGCCAGCACATGCTCGCCGTCGACCATCACGATAAAGCTCGCCTCCTCGCCTTCGAGGAAATCTTCGATCACCACGCGGGCACCGGCCTCGCCCATCTTGTTGCCCAAGAGCATGTCGTCGATGGCGGCATGCGCCTCATCCAGCGTCATCGCCACCACCACGCCCTTGCCGGCAGCGAGGCCGTCGGCCTTGATCACGATAGGCGCGCCACGGGCAGTCACATAGTCACGCGCGGCAGCCGCATCGGTGAAGGTCTGGTAGCCGGCGGTCGGGATGCCGTGGCGCTGCATAAAGGCCTTGGCGAAATCCTTGGAGCTTTCCAGCTGTGCGCAGTACTGCGTCGGCCCGAAGATGCGCAGACCGGCAGCGCGAAAGGCATCGACCACACCGGCAGCCAGCGGCGCTTCGGGGCCGACCACGGTCAGCGCGATGTTTTCGGCCTTGGCAAAGGCGACTAGTTCGGCAATATCGCTGATCGCGACATTGCTGAGGCGCGCATCCAGCGCGGTGCCGGCATTACCCGGTGCGACAAAGACCTTGGCCGCACGTGGCGACTGTGCAATACGCCAGGCCAGCGCATGCTCGCGCCCGCCGGAACCGATAATGAGGATGTTCATCAATCAATCTCCAGATTGCATGCCGATGCAGCCATCGGGCACCGATATCGGCATGCTCAAATCAAAACTGCCAACGCGCCCAGGTAAACAGCACATTGCCATTACCCGAGCTGCCGGGGATATAAGTCGTCTGCAGCGCGAAGCGTCCATACTCGACCGATAGAAGGGGAAGAATGACCGGGAGCGGGATATAGTCATAGTCCTTGCGTGCCGTCACACCTGCCGTAAAACCTGCGCCCAGACGGAAATCACCGCCCCATGGACGCCACATTTTCTGGAAACCGTAACCGGCAATCGGTTCGACATCCTTGTGCGAGTCGAGAAAAGCCATCGCATACCAGGCATGCCAGTCACCATCCGCGTCGTAGCGGTACTTGCCTATCCCCAGCCCCCAGGGATCTTCGTTGTAGCCGGCAATTTTCTCGGCCGAATACTTGGAACGGTTATGCCAGGCATTCAGCGGGACATACAACTCGTACTGCTGGGACGCCCAGGTCATCGCCATCGTGTCTTTAGTCCGAGACCACCATCCCGCCGGTACTGCACCTTCTTCCGCCCAGGCGCAGGGCGCCAACAATGCGCCACCCAAGGCACCCAGAACCACCCAGCGGGCGACAACCGTACTTGACATGCAAACCTCTCACTCAGAGACCGGACTGCCCACGGCAAACCGGCCTTGCAAAAGGCCCGCATGATACGCCAGACACAAAGGCTGCAGGCAACATAAAAATCACAAGCTAGCTAAACCTGCTCCCAGCCCAGACCGGGAGCAGGACAAGCAGGCTTAGTGGCGGAAGTGGCGCACGCCGGTCAATACCATGGCGATGCCGTGTTCGTCGGCGGCGGCGAACACTTCTTCGTCGCGCATCGAGCCGCCCGGCTGGATGATGGCCTTGATGCCCTGCTCGGCGATCACATCGATGCCGTCGCGGAACGGGAAGAAGGCATCGGAAGAGGCAACGGCATGCTGCAGCGACAGGCCGGCATCAGCCGCCTTGCGCGCGGCGATACGGGTGGAGTCGACGCGGCTCATCTGGCCGGCGCCGATGCCTGCAGTCTGGCCATTGGCGCAGAACACGATGGCGTTGGACTTCACATACTTGGCCACGCGCCATGCGAACAACAGGTCCTTCATTTCCTGCTCGCTCGGCGCGCGCTTGGTGACCACGCGCAGTTCGTCTAGGCCGACGTTGCGGATGTCCGGCGTCTGCACCAGTACACCGCCGCCGACGCGCTTGAGTTCGTAGTGGTTGGCACCGGCTTCCAGCGGAATCTCCAGCACGCGCACATTCTTCTTGGCGGCGATGATGGCCTTGGCTTCATCGGTGAAGGCCGGCGCGATCAGTACTTCGAGGAACTGGCCGGTGACGGCTTCCACGGTCTCGGCATCGACCGGACGGTTGAAGGCGATAATGCCGCCAAAGGCGCTGGTGGTGTCGGTGGCAAACGCCAGACGGTAGGCGGAAAGGGTATCAGCGGCGATGGCGACGCCGCACGGGTTGGCGTGCTTGACGATGACGCAGGCCGGCGCGTCGAAGGTCTTGACCGCTTCCCAAGCGGCATCGGAGTCGGCGATATTGTTATACGACAGCTCCTTGCCCTGCAACTGGCGATAGCCTGCGATGGTGCCGGCCGCCGGCTCCAGATCACGGTAAAACGCGGCCGCCTGATGCGGGTTTTCCCCGTAGCGCATGTCCTGCACCTTGACCCACTGTGCATTCAGACGATCCGGGAAGGCGACGCGATCCGGCGTGCCGGCAAGTGCATCCGGCGCCAGGCTGGTCAGGTAGTTGGAGATGGCACCATCGTAAGCGGCAGTATGGGTAAAGGCTTTTTTGGCCAGCTCGAAGCGGGTCTTCTTGGCCAGTTTGCCGGCATTGGCCGCCATTTCTTCGGTGAGTGCCGCATAGTCGGCCGCGTCGGTGACGATGGCCACATGCGCCCAGTTCTTGGCGGCAGAGCGCACCATGGTCGGGCCGCCGATATCGATATTCTCGATCGCGTCCTCGATGCTGCAGCCTTCCTTGGCGATGGTGGCGGCAAACGGGTACAGATTGACGCAGACGAGGTCGATATTGCCGATATCGTGCTCGGCCATCTTGGCCACATGCGCCGGCAGGTCGCGACGACCGAGGATGCCGCCGTGGACTTTAGGATGCAGGGTCTTGACCCGGCCATCCAGCATTTCCGGAAAACCGGTGTAGTCCGACACTTCAATCACCGGCACCTGATGCTCGGCCAGCAGTTTGGCGGTACCGCCGGTGGAGAGGATTTCCACGCCTTGCGCGGCCAGCGCACGGGCAAACTCCAGAATACCGGTCTTGTCGGAAACACTGATCAACGCACGTTCGATCTTGGTCATCTGCTTCTACTTCCCTTTGAGTCGACTGCCACACCATAAAAAAACCGGCAATCCTTGTGGGATGCCGGTTTATCTTCAAATCAAACTGTATGCCTTCATTTTCTTGCGCAAGGTGTTGCGGTTAAGCCCCAACAGCTCGGCAGCCCGGGTCTGGTTGCCCTGGGTATGCACCAGCACCACCTCGATCAAGGGCTTTTCTACACAGGCCAATACCATGTCGTACACCGCCGTCGGCGTCTCGCCGTCCAGATCGCGGAAATACTGCTCCATCGCCAGTTTGACGGAGTGGGAAATATGTTCGTGATTCTGCATGGTATCGGTTGTCTTTGATTATTCGGGTGCGCGCACAGCGCGGCACAGATTTTCGTCCAGGTACTGCAGGCGCTCGGAAACTTCACACAAGCGGTCAAAATAGCTTGCCACGGCCAAGCGCTGGCTGGCGGTTGTTTCCAGCTGGTACATCTGCTGGCGGAAGGCATTGCCGCCGGCCAAAGCCTTGGTGTACCAGGCGATATGCTTGCGTGCGATGCGGCAGCCGGAATACTCGCCATAAAATTCATACAGCGCGTCCAGATGCGCAAGCAATACGGCGCGAATCTCGGCGACACGCGGCGGCGGCAAGGTTTCGCCGCACTCCAGATAATGCTGGATCTCGCGAAAAATCCACGGCCGGCCCTGCGCCGCACGCCCTATCATGATCGCGTCGGCACCGGTCACCTCAAGCACGTAGCGCGCTTTTTCCGGGCTGTCGATATCGCCATTGGCGATCACCGGGATGCTCAGCGCCTGTTTCACCGCCGCGATGGTCTGGTATTCGGCCTCGCCATGATACAGGTCTTCGCGGGTACGGCCGTGCATCGCCAGCGCGGCCACGCCCGAATCTTGGGCAATGCGCGCAATCGCCAGCGCATTCTTGTGTTCACGGCTCCAGCCGGTGCGGATTTTCAGCGTGACCGGCACATCGACCGCCGCCACCACCGCCGCCAGAATACGGGCGACCAGCGCTTCATCGCGCATCAGCGCGGAGCCGGCCGCTACATTGCACACCTTCTTGGCCGGACAGCCCATATTGATGTCGATGATCTGCGCACCCTGATCCACATTCATGCGCGCCGCTTCCGCCATCTGAGCCGGATCGGCGCCGGCAATCTGCACCGAGATCGGCTCCACCTCGCCACTATGGTCGGCCCGACGCAAGGTCTTGGCCGTCGCCCATAGCGACTTGTTGGAGGTGATCATTTCCGACACCGCCATCCCCGCGCCCATAGACTTGCACAGCATGCGAAACGGTCGGTCGGTCACGCCCGCCATAGGCGCAACAATCAGCTGGTTTTTCAGCAGGTAAGATCCGATTTGCATGCGAGTAACGGTATGTCAGGCGGCGAAGGGTCGCCATTGTAATGCTTTTTGGACGGTCGGGGGAGGGGGAACTGCCTGTTTTTTGGGCGTTTATGGAAGCGTGCTCAGCGAAAAGATAGCGCCTGCGGCGGCTGCCCTTATTCCCTGCGCACCATTCCCTGATCGCGGAATCGGGTGGAAAGTCGACCGATAAGCCGGGTTCTGTCGTTGAACAGTCATTCCTCTAGACCTGCCGTTACCGACAGGCTCAAGCAACCTACCCGGGTACAGCGCGGGCCACGCCAATGTACCCCTATTTGGTCTTGCTCCGGATGGGGTTTAGCCTGCCGTTGAATGTTGCCACCAACGCGGTGCGCTCTTACCGCACCTTTTCACCCTTACCTGTGCCGTGCGACAGCGTGCTGGCAAGCCAGCGCTGGTGCAGGACGTACACCCTGAAGGGCGCGTATCCTGGCCTGTCGCGTTGGTACTGCACCTTGCGGTGAAGCACCCAGCCATCGGCGGTTCTGCTCTCTGTTCCACTTTCCGTCGCCTCACGACGCCCGGTCGTTAACCGGCATCCTGCCCTATGGAGCCCGGACTTTCCTCCCCGTGACTTAACACGCGGCGACTGTCTGGTCGACTTTCCGGGGCGGATTGTAACACGGATACCCGGGATCGGGGATCGGGGAACCGAATCCCGAGTCCCGAATCCCCAGTCCCGAGCTCCCCATCAATCAAACCTCACCGTATAACGGCTTTCCACCTCGGCCGAGGTGCCGGCTTTCAGCTGGGCCGACCAGCCCTTGCTCAGCTGATACACCACCTTGACCGCCTGACTGGCACTGGTGATACCGTATTCGTATCCCAAATACAGCGATTGCGACAACTGCCGCCCCAGCGTCACCACCTGCTCGGCCGGATTGACGGTGCCGTTGGCCAGCGTTTTCTCGCCACGCGAGCTCAGGCCGATATCGTCAAACAGGCCCAGCTTGTCGTTCACCGCTCCCGCCAGAAAGCCGCCGGCCGCCGCCGCCAGCGCATTATCGTCCTGCGCCCCGCCACCGGCCGAGCGCCCGAGGATCAGCCACGCCAGTTTTTCTTTCTCCGACATCGGCTCGTCGGCCACCAGCAGCACCTTGGGGTAGAGTACCGAACCGCTGACTTCGACACCGGCACCCACCGGCGACAAGCGGCGCAGCGCGCGAATGGACAGCCCCGGGTTATCCATGGCCCCGCTAAAGGAAATCACGCCCTTGCTGATGTCCAGATCCTGACCGTAAGCCTTGAAACGGCCATCGACCGTATTGACCTGCCCGTAAATGGCCAGCGCCTCACCCGGATTAGCCTTCAACTGCAACTGTCCGGCAAGCCCGGTCGTCAGACCGGCACCGCTAAAGCGGAAGTTGTCGCCCAGATCCAGTTCGATAGCCATGGCAAACGGCAAGCTGGCCGCAGCCTCATCCGGCTTGATACGCCCGACCACCACCACATCCTTCCCCAGCGCCGGTGCGCCAAGCTTGGGCATTTCCACCCGTGCCCGGTCGATTTTGATCGCCCCGTTCAGTGCCACGCCACTGGCGTCCAGATCCAGATTGACGAGCCCGGAAGCCACCACCCGCCGCCCCGGGCGCGAAATGGCGCGGAACTTGTCCAGTCTGAACACCAGATGCGCCTCGGGCTTGCCCTCCACCAGCGCCAGCTTGCCGCTGGCAGTTAAGGCATCATTCTTGTTAAAGGTCAGGCTTTCCAGCCACAGTTCGCGCCCGGCAAAACGGGCACTGAGTTCCCCGTCTTTCAGGACGATACCGTTGCGCCGGTCGCTGAATGCCAGGGCGCTGGCAGTCAAGGGGCCGGAAAATTGCGGCGCCCCCAGTGTGCCGCCCATGGCAAGATCGATGGCGGCGCGCCCGTCCAGCGTCTGCCCCAGCGACAGCCACGGCTGGAATACGGCCAGCGACGGCAGGGTGGCCCGCAAGCTGGCATTCAGTGGCGAGCCGGCCGCATACTGCCCGCCCAGCGTCTGGATACGGCCCTGACCCGTGAGGCTGGCAAGGCTGCTGGCCAGCTGCACGCGCCAGTTCACCCCTGCCGCATCCAGCTGCGCATTCAGGCGTGCCTCACTCAAGCCCAGCGCACGGCTACCGGCTTTCACCGGTACTTCGATATCGCCCGTCTCGCGCTGCAGATTGACTTGCCCCTGCGGCACGCCATCGACGACACGCAAAGCCCAGTCGCCGCCCAGACTCAGGCTTTCCTTGAGCGGCAGGCTCAGCCATGGCGACAAGGCACTCAGGCGCACCCCCTGCACCCGCCCCGCGGTTTCTACCCCGCCCGAGCGCGACCAAGCGGTTTTTTGCAATGCCCAGTCGGCATCCAGCACCCGCCAGCGCCCGGCACCCAACTCGACTTTGTCGGCAGATGCCAAGAGGCTGACCGGCTGCAGCAACTGCAATGCCGGCTCGCCCTGTACTGCCAGCCGTGCCAGCATCCCCTGCCACACGCTGCGATCCGACAAACCGCCATCGAGCTGGCCGGATAGGGCGAACGGTTTGCCGCCCAGCGCCAGCTTGCCGTCCCATGCCAGCGTATGGCGGCTACGCACGCCCTTGCCGTTTAAGGCCAGCTGCTCAAGCAGCAGCGTGCCGGCACGCAGCTCGCGCACGCTGGCATTCAAGGCAAACGGGCTATTGCCGCTGGTTGCCAGTTCACCCTCGGCATTCAGCGCCGCGATACTGATGTCACCGGGCAGACGCAGGCCGCTGGCGTCCAGCTTACCGCTGAATAGCGGTTGCGCCGGGGTGCCGGCAAGCACCAGCGCAGCCTGGGCGCGACCGGAAAAGGCCGGCCCCAGCAGGCCCAGATTATCGGCCTGCAAGGCCAGTTGCAGCTTGTCTCCGGCCTTGCCGTAAGCCCCCTTGGCTTCCAGCCGGTTGCCGCCCAGCAGCAGCAAGGCATCCAGCCGGGCCAAGCGGTCGGCCTGCCACAAGGCTGCCGCGCGACCACTCAAGGGGGCGCCGGATAACTGGCTGGGCGTCAGCATCAGGCTCAGCGTGCCTTGCGGTGCGTCGGCCAGACTGGCATCCAGTTTGAGTTTGGCGTTGATGCTGCCAGACGGCAGACGCGCATCCAGCACCGCAGGATTAAAAGCCTGAAACGTTCCAGCCAGCGCCAGACGGCGCGCACCATCCAGACCCAGCAGCCCGTTCACATCCATCACGCCATTCCCGCTAGTCAGCTGCAGGCGGCGGATATCCAGCGCCGCCGCCTTGCCGCGCCGCCAGACCAGCTCACTCGCCAAGCGCAATTTGTCTGCGCTCAGCTGCAAACTCAGCAGCGGTTGCATTTTCTCGCCGGCAAGCACTGCCGTGCCCGACACCGTTTGCGCCGGAGCGCCGGCAGCAATGGCAGGCAGCGACAAACGCTGCAAGGCCAGCTTGAGATCGAAATCTCGCGGCGTAAAGATGCCGCTGATGTCCACGCGGCCGTCCGCCAGCAGGGCAAAAGCATCCGACAGCGTCAGCTGCTCTTGATTGACGGCAAAGCTTGCCACCGCCAGCGTAAGCGGAAAACGCTTGGAGGTAATGGGGCCGGCATTGGTATTGGTCAGCGACAGGCCACCGGAGATGGCGCTGTCTCCGGCCGGCTGCGCCTCCAGTGCCAATGCCATCATGCCGGCGGGCGCGCCCGGAAACAGCACGGCCGGATTGATACCGCCCAGCCGTACCGACAGGGTCTTGATCTTCTGGTAGATCACCGGTGCAAACGGCGCAAACTGGCCGTCCACATTGGCCACGATGCCGGTTGCCTGCCCCTTGAGTGCCAAGGTCGGCGCCAATAGCGAACCGCCGAGATTGGCATAGGCAGTCAGCTTGCGCCCGTCCAGTTCGCCACCCAGTTCGACCCGCCCGCTCAGGGCAAACGGTGTTTGCGCCGCCAGCGCCAGCGAACCGGCGCCATGACCCCATGGCGAATGCAGGGATTCCAGCGCCAGCGCATGCTGGCCATCGAGATAACGGTAGGAGCCGGCCATATTGCTGAACACCAGCGCCTGCTGCTGCAGGGTCAGGCTTTGCAGCGAAACCTGCTCCGCTTCGATAGCCAGCGGCAAGGCCAGCGATACGGGGGCCAGCAAGGGCTTGCCGGACGCGGGGGAGCGGTCGTCGACCAGTACGCTGCCCAGTTGCAGGCGGGTAATTTGCAGCCTGCGCTGCCATAGCGCCTGTGGCTGCCAGGCCAGCGCGACCGACGACAAGGTGATGCGCTGCAAAGGCTGCGTCCACACCACGCCCTGCAGCGTAAAACCGCGCCACAGCGTGCC
>NZ_JBOFOO010000177.1:0-16807 GCF_051659485.1 Craterilacuibacter sp.
GGTCATGGCGGGGTCTACGACCGTATCGACAGCCTGATTGCGGTGCTGGCAGTGGCGAATGCGCTGTTTGCCCTGTCCAGATGGTCAATCTAAGGGGCGGGCAATGACACATTCTTCTTTGGGTATCACCCTGCTGGGCTCCACCGGCAGTATCGGCTGCAGTACGCTGGATGTGCTGGCACGTCACCCCGAGCGCTTTCATGTGGTGGCGCTGACTGGATTTTCGCAGCTTGATGTGCTGTTCGGGCAGTGCTGCCGTTTTAAGCCGCTGTTTGCCGTGGTGGGGGGTGCCGCTTCCGCGCAGATCCTGC
The DNA here is from genome assembly GCF_051659485.1 of Craterilacuibacter sp. Taxonomy (NCBI): domain Bacteria; kingdom Pseudomonadati; phylum Pseudomonadota; class Betaproteobacteria; order Neisseriales; family Neisseriaceae; genus Craterilacuibacter; species Craterilacuibacter sp. Next base: position 312 of record NZ_JBOFOO010000177.1, read on the forward strand.
GTGCGCGCGTGCTGGATGCCGGGTTGGCAACCGAGGTGTTGCATGGCGAGGCCGCGCTGGAAATGGTGGCGTCTTTGCCTGAAACCCATGCCGTGATGGCGGCGATTGTCGGTGCAGCCGGTTTGCGCCCGGCGATGGCGGCCGCGCGTGCCGGCAAGCGGGTGATGCTGGCCAATAAAGAGTCACTGGTTGTTGCCGGTGCGCTGTTTATGCAGGCTGTGCGCGAGTCCGGTGCGGCTTTGCTGCCGGTGGACAGCGAGCATAACGCCATTTTCCAATCGCTACCGGCAGGTTTTGATGGCGATATGGCTGCCGCTGGGGTCGAAAAGCTGGTGCTGACTGCATCCGGTGGGCCATTTCGCCAGATGGCGGCTGCCGATCTGGCGCATGTTACGCCGGCACAAGCCTGTGCCCACCCCAACTGGAGTATGGGGCGCAAGATTTCAGTTGATTCCGCCACGCTGATGAATAAAGGCTTGGAGCTGATAGAAGCGCACTGGTTATTCAATATGCCGGCCGCAGATATCGAAGTGGTGGTGCATCCGCAAAGCGTTATCCATTCGATGGTGCGCTATCGCGACGGCTCGGTGATTGCCCAACTGGGTGCGCCTGATATGCGCACACCGATTGCCTATGCCTTGTCCTGGCCCGAGCGCATCAATGCCGGTGTTGAACGGCTGGATTTCCTCAAGCTAGGCGCCTTGACGTTTGAAGCGCCATGTCTGGCGCGCTTTCCCTGCCTGGGGCTGGCCTATCAGGCGTTGGCATCTGGCGGTGATGCGACCTGTGTACTGAATGCGGCCAATGAAGTGGCGGTAGCGGCTTTTCTTGCCGGCAAGCTGAGTTTTAACGGTATTGCACATGAAGTCGAAGCCGCATTGGCGGCGCTGGACCTGTCTGCCAGTACCTCGATTGATGGCCTGATGGCGCGTGATGCCGAAACACGGCGCTTTGTCGAAGCAAGGATGCGCTTATGATGACGGTTCTTGCTTTTTTACTCGCCATTGCCGTGCTGGTCACTTTTCACGAGTACGGCCATTATCAGGTTGCCCGTTGGTGTGGTGTGCGCGTGTTGCGTTTTTCCATCGGCTTTGGCAAACCCTTGTTGCGTATGCAGCGCGGTGACACCGAGTGGGTGCTGGCCGCGATTCCGCTGGGCGGCTACGTCAAGATGCTGGATGAGCGCGAAGGCGATGTGAATCCCGCCGATCGTCATCTGGCCTTCAATACCCAGTCGGTTTATAAGCGTATTGCTATCGTGGTGGCCGGCCCGCTGGCCAATTTCCTGATGGCGATCGCCTTGTTTTGGGTGGTATTGCTGCCCGGTGGTCAGGCCATCCATCCGCTGGTCGGAACGGTGGTGCAGCAAAGTGCGGCCGCTGCGGCAGGTGCACAGCCCGGCGACCGGATACTGGCGATCAACGGCCAGACAACGCCAAATTGGGAAGCCATCAGTGATGCAGTCAGTCAGGGTATTGCCAGTGAAGGTAAGCTTGAGCTGAGTGTCGAGCAGTTTGGCGTGAGGCGTGAACTGAGTGTTGATTTGCCGCGTTTCGGTCTGGATCAGCTGGACGAAAAAAGTCTGGGCAAGCTGGGGCTGATGCCGGCGCGTTACCTGCCGAAAATTGCCATGCTGGAGCCGGATGGTGCCGGAGCCAAGGCTGGGCTGAAAGTGGGCGATACCCTGCTTGCGATGGACGGCGTGCCGGTCAAGACTTGGGCCGACTGGGTGCAGGTGGTGCAGAATCATCCGGGCAAGGCCATGCAGCTTAGCGTGGCACGTGGCGGACAAACACTGGATTTGACCTTGCGGCCGGATACAGTGATGCAAGGTGGCGTGGCGCTTGGCCGCATCGGCGCTGCGCCCGAAGTCGACAGGGCATGGAGTCAGGCGCTGGTTTACCCGGTCGACTACACCCCGCTACAGGCTTTGACTGCCGCCTTGGGCAAGACCTGGAATATGTCGGTCACCACGCTGAGCATGATGGGCGGCATGTTGTTTGGCCAGGTATCGCTGGATGCCATCAGTGGGCCGTTTACCATTGCCGACTATGCCGGCAAGAGTGCGGTTCAGGGCTGGCAAAGTTATCTGGCATTCATGGCTGTCATCAGTATCAGCCTTGGTGTACTCAATCTGTTGCCGGTGCCGGTGCTGGATGGGGGACACTTGCTGTATTATGTGGCAGAAATTATCAGGGGCCGGCCGCTGAGCGAACAGCTTCAGCAGCTCGGTCAACGCATCGGTTTTGCCATTATTCTGGCACTTATGGTTCTTGCCCTTTTCAACGATTTGGGCCGACTGCTCGGAGGCTGACGCCAAGCATGAAATCAACAACAATAGTGGCGGCACTGGCTATGGCCTTTATGGCTCAGGCTCAGGCCGAAAGCAGCTTTGTCATCAAGGATATCAAGGTAGAAGGTTTGCAGCGTACCGAACCCGGTACGGTGTTCAGCTATCTGCCGGTCAAGGTGGGGGACACCTTCGACAGCCAGAAGGCTGCCGATGCGATCAAGGTACTGTTTGCCACCGGCTTTTTCAACGACGTCCGTGTCGAACACGAGGGTGATGTGGTGATCGTCGCCGTGGCAGAGCGTCCGGTGGTGGCGCAACTGACCGTCGAGGGTGCCAAGGAGTTCGACAAGGAGCAGCTGAAAAAAGCGCTCAAGGAAAATGGTCTGGCTGACGGACGTATTTTCGATCAGGCACTGCTGGATCAGGCGATACAGGAACTCAAGCGCCAGTATTACAGCCGCGGCAAATATTCGGTCGATATCCAGCCTACGGTGACCCGTCTGGATCGCAATCGCGTGGCGGTGACGCTGGATATTACCGAGGGTGTGACGGCCAAAATCCGCGAGATCAATATCGTAGGCAGCAAGGACTTCGACCAGGACACGCTGCTGGAGGAGTTCTCGCTGGCACCTTCGGGCTGGATGAGCTGGATCGCACGCGACGACCAGTATTCCAAGCAGAAGCTGTCGGCTGATCTGGAGAAGCTCAAGGCCTTCTACCAGAATCAGGGTTATGTCGAGTTCAATATCGAGTCGACACAGGTCTCGATCAGCGCCGACAAGAAGGATGTTTATCTCACGATCAATGTAACCGAAGGCAAGCCTTACCGCGTCGCCGAAACCCGTCTGGCAGGGGATCTCAAGGTCGCCGAGTCCGTACTGAAACCGCTGATTGCGGTCAAGAGCGGTGAGCTGTTCGAGCGCGAGAAGGTCAATGCAACGGTGAGCGCCATTGCCGATAAATTGGGCGCCGAAGGCTACGCGTTTGCCAATGTCAACGTGGTGCCCGAACTGGACAAGGATAAGCAAACAGTCAAGCTGACCTTCTTTGTCGACCCGGGCCGCAAGACCTATGTGCGCCGTATCTCGATTGCCGGCAATACCCGTACCCGCGATGAAGTCATCCGCCGCGAGTTGCGCCAGCTGGAAGCCTCTACCTATAACGGCGAGGCAATCAAGCGCTCCAAGGAGCGCCTGGAGCTTTTGGGTTATTTCGAGACCGTCCACGTAGAAACCCCGCCGGTGACCGAAACACCGGATCAGGTGGATATGGCGATCTCGGTCAAGGAGCGTGCCACCGGCAGCATTCAGGCCGGTGTCGGCTTTGTGCAGGGCGAGGGCTTGCAGCTGTCGGCCTCGGTGTCGCAAAGCAATGTACTGGGCTCGGGCAAGTCGATTGCGTTGGCATTCTCCAACGGCAAGGCCAACAAGCAGGCATCGGTATCGTTTACCGACCCGTACTTTACTGCCGATGGCGTCAGCCTGGGTTACGATGCCTACTACCGTGTCTATGACCCGGATGCCGTGGACCAGAGCCAGTACAAGAGCACCACTTTCGGTGGCGGTCTGCGCATGGGGGTACCGATTACCGAGTACGACCGTATCAACCTCGGTCTGGGTGCCGAAAACACCGACCTGACCTTGTTTGAGACCAGTCCGGAGCGTTACAAAGAGTTTGTCGAAAAGAACGGTGCGCAAAACACCACTCTGCTGGGGAGTGCCAGCTGGGGGCGCGACACGCGTGACAGTGCCTTATGGCCGACACGCGGCGGTACCATGGGGGTGAGGCTGGAGGCGGGCCTGCCCGGTGGCGATATCCAGTACTGGCGCTTTACCCCGAATGTGACCTGGTTCTTCCCGCTGTCCAAGACCTTTACCTTGGCCACCAGTGGCGAGGCCGGTATCGTCAAGGGCTATGGCAAGACCAAGGAAGTGCCGTTCTTCCAGAACTTCTATATGGGCGGTATAGGCTCGGTGCGTGGTTTTGACAACGGCAGCATGGGGCCTAAGGATAAGCCGGATGCATTTGGCGATGAAGACTATCTGGGCGGTACGCACAAGCTGCAGACCAGTATCGAGCTCTTGTTCCCGTTCCCGGGGATGAAGGACAACCGCTCGTTGCGTACCAGCCTGTTCTTCGATGCCGGTACCTTGTGGGACCCGAAAGAGCCAGGCAGTGATATATCGAGCGGGCTGCGCTATTCGGCCGGTGCGGCGCTGGCCTGGTTGTCGCCGGTAGGACCCATGAAGTTTAGCTATGCAGTGCCATTGAAGAAGGAAGAAAGCGACAAGATCCAGCGCTTCCAGTTCACCTTGGGTACGGTATTCTAAAGGAGGTTTTGTGAAAGCAATCAAACCGTTATGTATGGTGCTGGGGCTGGCTTTGGCAGGCCCGCTGGCTGCCGCTGATTTCAAGTTTGGCTATATCAAGATCGAACGCATCTACAGTGAATCTGCGCCGGCACAAATGGCACAAAAAAAACTGGAGAAAGAGTTTGCGCCGCGCGAAGCCGAACTGAAGAAACTGGCGGCCAAGGCCAAGGATTTACAGACGCAGTTGGGTAAAAAGCCGGATGAAGCCACTCGCCGCAGCATAGAGCGCGAGATGGGCACGCTGGAGCGCGAGTATCAGGCCAAGCTCAGGGACTTTCGCGATGACTTGAACCAGCGCCGCAACGAGGAGTTTGCTGCGGTTCAGGAGCGGGCCAACCGCCTGGTACGCCAGATTGCCGAGAAAGAGCAATACGATCTGGTGCTGCAGGACGCGGTCTATGTGAACCCCAAGTTCGACATCACGCCACGCGTGCTTAAAGAACTGGAAAAATAAGCCCGGACCTGTGTCCGGTTCATGAGGCGCGGGCGGATGACGCCCGCGCAATGATCAGCCGACGCCAAGTCGGCTTTATTACTGCCATGCAACTATCCGAAATTATCAGCCATCTGGGTGGCGAGCTTCATGGTGATGACTGCCAGATCAACAAACTGGCACCGTTAAGTGTCGCCGCTGCCGGCGAGATCACCTTTTTGGCTAATCCCAAATACCGGCGCGAGCTGGCATTGTCGCAGGCCGCGTGCGTGATCGTGCGCGCCGATATGCAAGCAGAAGGGGTGGCCCCGGGGCGCAGCCTGATCGTGGCTGCCGATCCTTACCTGTATTTTGCCCGTGTCGCGACCCTGCTTAATCCGCCGCCGGCTTTGCAGTGCGGCATTGATGCGCGCGCCGTGGTCGATGCCAGTGCCGTGGTCGCCGCCAGCAGTGAAATCGGGCCCTTGGTTGTGCTCGGGCGTGGCGTCGTCGTTGGCGAGCGTTGCCGTCTGCATCCGGGTGTAGTGCTGGGCGACGGCGTGGTGCTGGGGGACGATGTGATCCTTTACCCGAATGTGACCGTCTATCACGGCTGCCGGATCGGCAACCGGGTGGCGATACATTCGGGGACGGTCATCGGTGCCGACGGCTTTGGCCTCGCCTGGGACAAGGATCACTGGTTCAAGATCCCGCAGACCGGCCGCGTACTGATTGAAGACGATGTTGAAATCGGTGCCAATACCACGGTAGACCGTGGTGCGCTGGCCGATACGATAATCCGTGCCGGTGCCAAAATAGACAATCTGGTGCAGATCGCCCACAACTGCGATATCGGCGAACATACGGCGATTGCCGGTTGCACCGGTATTGCCGGCAGCACCAAGATCGGTGCCCGCTGCACGCTGGGTGGTGCGGTGATGATGGTCGGCCACATCGAAATTGCCGACCGCACCCATATCGGCGGCGGCACACTGGTGTCCAAGTCGATCAAGAAATCCGATAACTATGCGTCCAGCTACCCGCTGTCTACCGCTAAAGACTGGATGGCCAATGCCGTGCATTTGCGCCATCTCGACAAGCTGGTTGACCGTGTCAAGGCGCTGGAAAAAGAACTCAAGGCCATCAGGCCGGAACAAGGAAAAGAAGAATGACCGAAGCCGTGACTATCGATGTGCGCGAAATCATGCGCCACTTGCCGCACCGTTATCCGTTTTTGCTGGTAGACCGCGTCACCGAGTTCGAGCCCAATGTCCGCATCAAGGCGCTGAAGAACGTCACCATCAACGAGCCCTTCTTTGTCGGCCACTTTGGCGACTATCCGGTGATGCCGGGGGTGCTGATTATCGAAGCACTGGCGCAGGCTGCCGGCGTGCTGTCGATCAAGAGCGTGGGCGAGCGCAAGGAAAACGAGCTGTATTTCTTTGTCGGTATCGACAATGCCCGCTTCAAGCGTCAGGTGGTGCCGGGCGATCAGCTGGTGCTGGAAGTCGAGCAGATTGCCTCCAAGCGCGGTATCGCCAAATATAATGCGCGTGCGCTGGTCGATGGCCAGGTGGCATGCGAGGCTCAAATCATGTGTGCCAAGCGCGAGGTCTGATATGGCTATCCATTCCACGGCGATTGTTGATCCGCAAGCCAAGATTGCCGCCGATGTCGAAATCGGTGCCTATTCCATCATCGGCCCCAATGTCGAAATCGGCGCGGGCTGCTGGATAGGCCCGCATGTGGTGATAGAAGGCCACACCACGCTGGGCAAAAATAACCGCGTATTCCAGTTTTGTTCGCTGGGCGCCGCTCCGCAGGACAAGAAATATGCCGGCGAGCCGACACGGCTGGAAATCGGCGACAACAATACCATACGCGAGTTCTGTACCTTTAATCTGGGTACCTCGCAGGATGTGGGTGTAACCCGGGTCGGCAACGACAACTGGATCATGGCCTATGTCCATCTGGCGCATGACTGTCAGGTAGGCAACCACACCATCTTTGCCAATAATGCGACTCTGGCCGGGCATGTGCATATCGGCGACTGGGTGATTCTGGGCGGCTTTACCAGCGTGCACCAGTTCTCTGTGGTGGGCGACCATGCGATGACCGCTTTTGCCAGTGCCGTGACGCAGGATGTGCCGCCGTTCGTAATGGCGGCGGGTAACCGTGCCGTGCCGGCTGGTATCAATAGCGAAGGACTGAAGCGTCGAGGCTTTACGCCGGACGCCATACGCGCCATCAAAAATGCGTACAAGGCCTTGTACCGTCAGGGGCTGCCTTACGAAGAAGCCAAGGCTGTCGTGTTGCAGGCTGCTAGCGAGCAAGAGGCGATGGAGCCCTTCGTGCGCTTCTTTGCGGCTTCGGCGCGAGGGATTATCCGCTGACTATGCGCGAACCCCTGTTTCGCAAGACGGGTGCGCTCAAGGTGGCGATGGTGGCCGGCGAGGCATCGGGCGATCTTTTGGCATCCTATCTGATGGATGCCTTGCGCGAGCGTCACCCGGATATCGAGTTTGCCGGCATTGGCGGGCCGCGCATGCAGGCGCGCGGTTTTCACTCGGTGGTGCCGCAGGAGCGCCTCGCGGTGCGCGGTTATCTTGAGGTGCTGTCGCGGTTGCCGGAGTTGCTGGGCATTCGCCGGCGCCTGAAAAACGACTTGCTGGCCGAGCGCCCGGATGTCTTTATCGGTGTGGATGCCCCCGACTTCAATCTGGGCCTGGAAAAATCGCTCAAGCGCGGCGGTATTGCAACCGTGCACTATGTCAGCCCTTCAGTCTGGGCCTGGCGTCCCGAGCGGGTGGCCAAGATAGGCGAATCGGTATCGCGCATGCTGTGCCTGTTTCCGATGGAGCCGCCGCTGTACGAGAAGTACGGTGTGCCGGTGGCTTTTGTCGGTCACCCGCTGGCGAGTGTGATTCCGCTGGTGCCGGATAAGGCAGCGATGCGGCGCGAGCTGGGTCTGGCGCAGCAGGTGCCGGTGTTTGCCTTGTTGCCGGGCTCGCGGGTCAGTGAACTCGATTTCATGATGCCGGTGTATCTGGCGACGGCGCGCCTGTTGCTGGCGCGTTATCCTGAGGCCGAATTTCTGGTGCCCTTGGCCACGCGTGCCACCATGGACCGCTTCGATGCACTGTTAACCGAGCACAAGGCCTGGGATTTGCCGCTACGCAAGCTGATCGGTCACGCGCAGATGGCGATGATCGCCAGCGATGTGGTGCTGGTTACCAGCGGTACCGCGACACTGGAAGTGGCGCTGACCAAGCGCCCCATGGTGATCAGTTACAAGTTGTCGCGCTTCACCTATTGGCTGGTCAAGCGCAAGATCAAGCTGCCCTGGGTTGGCCTGCCCAATATTCTGGCCGGCCGTGCCGTGGTACCCGAGTTGCTGCAGGGCGAGGCCACACCGCAGAAGCTGGCCGCCGAGATGGCGCGTATCTATGAGGACACGGCCTATCAGGCCGAGGTCGTTGACGAATTCACCCGCTTGCACCAGTCGCTACAGCAGGATACGGCGCGTCTGGCGGCAGAAGCGGTGCTGGAGGTGGCAGGATGCCGGACAAACTGATGCGGATAGCCGGTGTGGACGAGGCGGGCAGGGGGCCGTTGGCGGGGGAAGTGTACGCGGCGGCGGTGATTCTCGACCCGGCGCGTCCGATAGCGGGCTTAGCCGACTCCAAAAAATTGTCGGCGGCCAAGCGCGATGCGCTGGCGCTGGAAATCCGCGAAAAAGCCTTGGCCTGGTGCATTACCCAAGCCAGCGTGGACGAAATCGACAGTTTGAATATTCTGCACGCGACCATGCTGGCGATGCGCAGGGCGCTAGAAGGGCTGGCCATCCCGCCGGACGAAGCGATTATCGACGGTAATCGTGTACCCCAAGGCTTGCTTATGCCGGCGCGCGCCATCGTCAAGGGCGATGCGACCGAGCCTGCGATTTCGGCCGCGTCTATCCTGGCCAAGACCGCACGCGATGCGTCTTTGCTCGAACTAGATGCCCGCCATCCCGAGTATGGTTTTGCCCGCCACAAGGGCTACCCGACCGCCGAACATATGGCCGCGATCGCGGCGCATGGCGTCTTGCCCGAGCATCGCAAGAGCTTCGGGCCGGTGCGCAAGTGGCTGGACGCGCATCAGGGCGAGCTGTTCTGAGCCTCGCCGGCATGGTCTTGCGGCTAAGCCTGTTTAGCCGCCAGCCTGCAGATCCAAGATCCCAAACATGACTGAACTCAAGCATTGCTTTGCGCCCGTTGTAGACAGCCGCACCCGCGTACTGGTGCTGGGCTCTTTGCCGGGGGACGCATCGCTTGCTGCCGGCGAGTATTATGCCCATCCGCGCAATGCCTTCTGGCCACTTGTCAGTGCCCTGACTGGCCAGCCGCTGGCCGGCTTGCCTTACGATGCACGCCTGCAAAGCCTGTTGGCCTGCGGCATCGGCTTGTGGGATGTGGTCGGGCAGGCGCGCAGGAAAGGGAGCCTGGACACGGCGCTACGGGGTGCGCAGCCTAATGATCTGGCGGCACTGGCGACAAGCTTGCCCGCGCTACAAGTTTTGGCCTGTAATGGTGCGCTCGCCTACAAAACCGTCATGCGTGATTTTCTGCCCGGCGTGCTTGTCATGGCCCTGCCATCGACCAGCCCGGCTTATACCTTGGCGTTTGCCGGCAAGCTGTTGGCCTGGCAGGCCTTGCTGCCTTTTGTCGGCCGGAGCGAGCCATAAAAAAAGACGCCCGATGGGCGTCTCTTTGAGGTGTGAGCGCTAGGCTTTGCCCGCCATCACGCGCTTGCCTATCAGGCGAAGTTCTTGGCGACGTAGTCCCAGTCCACCAGCTTCCAGAAGCCTTCCAGATAGTTCGGGCGGCTATTGCGGTAGTCGATGTAGTAGGCGTGCTCCCATACGTCACAAGTCAGCAGTGCCTTGTTGGCGGTGGTCAGCGGGGTGGCGGCATTGCTGGTCGATACCAGATCGAGCGAGCCGTCAGCCGTTTTAACCAGCCAGGCCCAGCCGGAGCCGAAGGTGCCGGCTGCGACGGCATTGAATGCCTTCTTGAATTCGTCGAAGGAACCCCATTTGGCGTTGATTGCGTCGGCCAGTGCGCCTTCGGGTGCGCCTTTGCCGTTCGGGGTCAGGCCGAACCAGTAAAAGGTATGGTTCCACACCTGGGCTGCGTTGTTGAAGATGCCGCCGGTCGAGCCTTTGATGATCTCTTCGAGCGAGGAATTTTCGAATTCGCCGCCCTTGATCAGATTGTTCAGGTTGGTGATATAAGTCTGGTGATGCTTGCCGTAGTGATATTCCAGTGTTTCCTTGGAAATAGTCGGTGCCAGGGCGTCCAGGGCGTATGGCAGTTCAGGCAGTTTGTGTTCCATTTATGCTCTCCTTGTTGGTCTTTAGACAGTATCATCACCTAATCATACATGGCGAGTTTACTGGATTTGGGTACGTCCCGCCAATGGTTGACCAGATAAGTAAGGTAAAGGTTTGCATGGACAGGTTTGATGTAATCGTGATCGGTGCCGGCGCGGCCGGTTTGATGTGTGCGGCGACTGCCGGCCAGCGTGGCCGGCGCGTGCTGTTGCTGGATCACGCGCAGAAGCTGGCGGAAAAAATCCGCATTTCGGGCGGCGGGCGCTGTAATTTTACCAATAGCGGTGCGCGTTACGACTGCTACTTGTCGGAGAACCCGAATTTCTGCCGCTCGGCGCTGGCGCAATATACGCCGCAGGACTTTATCGACCTGCTTGCGCGTTACGGCATCAGCTGGCATGAAAAGAAGCTGGGCCAGTTGTTTTGCGATGAGTCCAGCGAGCAGATCATCGCGATGCTGGATGCCGAGTGCCAGCTGGGGCATGTCGAGCGGCGCATGGGCGTGCAGATTGTGTCCGTTTCCCGTGATGGCGATTTCGTGGTGGAAACGGCAGCGGGTGCGATTGCCTGCGCGTCTCTGGTGGTGGCCACCGGCGGCCTGTCGATTCCGCAAATCGGTGCCAGCCCTTTGGGCTATCGTCTGGCCGAGCAATTTGGTGTGGCCTTGACGCCGCTGGCACCGGCTTTGGTGCCGCTGACTTTCCATGTGGAAGATGCGGCCTGTTTTGCCGAACTGGCCGGCGTATCGCTGGAGGTGGAGCTTAGGGCAGGCAAGGGATGTTTTCGCGAGAATGTGCTGTTTACCCATAAAGGGGTGTCCGGCCCGGCCATTTTGCAGATCTCGTCCTACTGGACGCCGGGCATGGAAATCAGCATCGATTTATTGCCGGGGCAGGATGCCGCCGACTTGCTGGCCGGGCGCGAGCACAGCGAACAGCGGGTGGCCAATGCACTGGTGGAGTGGGGCTGGCCGCGGCGTTTTGCCGATGCCTGGCTCAAGGTGCAGGGCTTTGATGTGCGCCTGCGCGAACTCACCCCGAAAACCCGTGGCCGGTTGGCCGAGGCCATTCACTACTGGCGCCTCAAGCCCAACGGTACGCAAGGCTACAAGAAGGCCGAAGTGACGCTGGGTGGTGTATCGACGCGCGCCTTGTCATCCAAGACCCTGCAAGCCAACGCGGTGCCAGGCCTGTATTTCATCGGCGAAGTGGTCGATGTGACTGGCTGGCTGGGGGGGTATAATTTCCAGTGGGCGTGGTCCAGCGGCTTTGTCGCCGGCAAAAACTGCTAGAATCCCGCTTTCAGATTTCCGGCTGCCGCCCCTTGTGGCGGCGGCCTTTCCTTAAGTGCCCACATGACCGAATCCATCGAGAATTTTGACAGTGCAGCCGCGGCCGTACGCGCGCCGCCGCAATCCGTCGAGGCCGAGCAATCGGTACTGGGCGGCCTGTTGCTGGACAATAGCGCGTTCGACAAGATCGCCGACGTAGTGATCGAGGCGGATTTTTACCGCCACGACCACAAGATCATCTTTAAGCACATTTCGCGCTTGGTCGAACTGGCCCGTCCTGCCGATGTGGTGACCGTCTCCGAGAGCCTGGACAAGAACGCCGAGCTGGGTAATGTCGGCGGTCTGGCTTATCTCGCGCAACTGGCGCAGAACACGCCGTCGGCGGCCAATATCCGCCGTTATGCCGAGATCGTGCGCGAGCGTTCGGTGATGCGCCAGCTGGCGGTCATCGGTACCGAAATTGCCGAGTCGGCCTATAACCCGCAGGGGCGCGACGCTTCGCAGTTGCTGGATGAAGCCGAAGGCAAGGTGTTCCAGATTGCCGAATCGACGGCCAAGTCCAAAAAGGGCTTTCTGGAAATGCCCGGCCTGCTCAAGGAGGTGGTCGAGCGTATCGACATGCTGTACAGCCGCGATAATCCGGATGATGTCACCGGGGTGCCGACCGGCTTTACCGATCTGGACTCCAAGACCTCCGGCCTGCAGCCTGGCGATCTGGTGATCGTGGCCGGTCGTCCGTCCATGGGTAAGACGGCGTTCTCGATGAACATCGCCGAGCACGTCGCGGTCGAGCAGCACCTTCCGGTCGCCGTGTTTTCCATGGAAATGGGCGGCACCCAGCTGGTGATGCGTATGCTGGGCTCGGTCGGGCGGCTGGATCAGCACGTCCTTCGCACCGGCAAGCTGCAGGATGAAGACTGGAGCAAGCTGACCTACGCGATCGGCAAACTGTCGGATGCACCTATGTATATCGACGAGACGCCGGCGTTGACCGCACTGGAGGTGCGTGCCCGCTCGCGCCGTCTGGCGCGTCAGCATGGCGGCAAGCTGGGCTTGATCGTGATCGACTATTTGCAGCTGATGTCGGGCTCGGGTCGCGGTGATAACCGGACTGCCGAGCTGGGCGAGATTTCGCGCGGCATCAAGGGGCTGGCGCGTGAACTGGAAGTGCCGATTATTGCGCTGTCGCAGTTGTCGCGCGCGGTGGAGCAGCGCCCGAACAAGCGCCCGATGATGTCCGACCTGCGTGAATCCGGTGCCATCGAACAGGATGCCGATATTATCCTGTTTATGTACCGCGACGAGTATTACAACCCGGATACGCCGGATAAGGGGCTGGCCGAAGCCATTATTGCCAAGCACCGTAATGGTCCGACCGGCACGGTGCGGCTGGCCTTTATCGGCCACTATGCCAAATTCGATAATGCGGCACTGCATGGCGCCACCGGCTGGGCCGACAACGACGGCTGACAACAAGAGAAACCGCGATGAGCTTTTACGACAAGCATGTGTTTGTGTGCTGCAACCAGCGCGCCGGGGGCGAAGACTGTTGCAATACTCATGGCGCCAGCGAGCTGCTTTCCTATATGAAAGACCGGGTCAAGGCGCTGGGTCTTGCCGGCGAGGGGCAGATCCGCGTCAACAAGGCCGGTTGCCTCGGGCGCTGCGATGCCGGGCCGGTGATGGTGATTTACCCGCAGGAAACCTGGTACACCTTTATCGACAAGGAAGACATCGATGAAATCGTCACCGAGCATATGGTCGCCGGGCGCGAGGTGGAAAGGCTGAAAATCTGATGCTTAAAGCGCAAAACAAGCTGGGGATTGCCGGGCCTGCCGGCGTACTCGACACTATCGTGATTCCGGCGCAAGGGGAGATCAGCGGTATTGCCGTGATCTGTCATCCCAACCCGCTGCAGGGCGGCACGCATAGCAATAAGGTGGTGCAGACCGCGGCGCGTGTGTTGTCACACATGGGCTATGTCTGCTATCTGCCTAATCTGCGCGGTGTCGGCGATAGTGGCGGTGTACATGACCATGGTGTTGGCGAGGTGGACGATGTGATCGCCGTTGTCGATTATGCCAAGGCAGCGCATGGTGCATTGCCGCTGGCGCTGGCCGGTTTCTCGTTCGGCGGTTTTGTCGCCGCCCGCACGCGTGCGCGCATCGAGGCCGACAAGCTGTTGCTGATGGGGGTTGCGGTCGGTAAATACGAGATTGCCACGCCGCAGGTGCCGGCCGATACCCTGGTCATACATGGCGAACAGGACGAAGTGATTGCGCTGGATGCCGTATTCGACTGGGCGCGCCCGCAAGCTTTACCTGTGCTGGTGCTGCCTGGCGCCGGCCATTTCTTTCATGGCCGCTTAATCCAGCTGGCGGCACTGATCAAGCGCTGCTGGTGATATGCCGGTAGTCAACAAAGGGCGCTCTGGGCGCCCTTTGTTGTTTCTAGCCTGCTTTATTTCCACACCGGCTTGGGCGGTGTACCGTCCGAAACGGTCAGGATTTCGTAACCGGTGTCGGTGACCAGCAGGGTGTGCTCCCACTGTGCCGACAGGCTGCGGTCCTTGGTGACTACGGTCCAGCCATCGGCCAGCATGCGCAGGTGGCGTTTGCCCTGATTGATCATCGGCTCGATGGTGAAGATCATGCCGGCCTTGATCTCGATGCCGGTGCCCGGGCGTCCGTAGTGCAGCACCTGCGGCTCTTCGTGGAATTTGGTGCCGATGCCGTGGCCGCAGAATTCCTGCACCACGCTATAACCGGCTTTTTCGGCATGCTGCTGGATGGCATAGCCGATATCGCCCAGTTTGGCACCGGGCTTGACCTTCTCTATCCCCTTCCACATGCATTCGTAGGTGACGCGGCACAGGCGGCGGGCGTGTTCGCCGACTTCACCGACGTAATACATGCGGCTGCTGTCGCCGTGGTAACCATCCTTGATGACGGTGATGTCGAGGTTGACGATCTCGCCGTTTTTCAGCGGCTTGTCGCACGGAATGCCATGGCAGATCACCGGGCCGACCGAGCTGCAGATGGATTTGGGGTAGGGGGTGCCGCCATCGGGGGCATAGTTCAGCGGTGCCGGAATGGTGCCTTGCACATTGACCATATAGTCGTGGCACAGGCGGTCCAGCTCTTCGGTCGTCACGCCCGGTTTGACGAAAGGCGTGATGTAATCCAGCACCTCGGACGCCAGGCGTCCGGCGATGCGCATTTTTTCGATGTCCTGCTCGGTCTTGATGACGATGCTCATGGCGGTGTCGCAAAGAGTGTGATAACGCGCCATGTTAACAAAAACGGGCACCCTGAGGTACCCGTTGCGTTTCAAACATACAAGACAGATCAGAAATTGACGCGCAGGCCGGCACCGAATGCCTGCGGGTCGGCACCTGCTGCCAGCTTGGCGCTGCTGCTGCCCTGACCGCTGCTATAGATCGGGTTAACTGCAAAGTTGGCGCTTGCCGCCTTGTCGTTCTTGATCTTGGTTGCGTAGGCAAAGACCTGAGTCTGCTTGGACAGGTCGTAAGTCGCACCCAATACCCACTGGCTGGCCTTGTGGTCGTCGGCGTTGTTTACGCCATCGAGCTTGCCCAAGCTGCCATAAGAGGCGCGTACCGAGGCGGCACCGAACTTCTGAATCACTGCGAGGTGCCAGTCGTTCTGCTTGGTGTCGGCGGCGGTGACATTGTCCACGCGCGCCCACTCGTAGCCGGCGCCGACAGTGGTGCCGGTGGTGAAGGTATAGGCGGCGGCCAGTTTGTAGAACTGGGTTTTATCGATGCTAGGCGTGTAGGTGGCTGGCGTGGTAGAGGATGCCTTGAACTTGTCGCCGGCGCGGTCGTAACCGGCGCCGATCTTCAGGCCGCCATTGCTGTACTGCGCCGCCAGCGACCAGCGGTCATTGCTCTGGCGTTGTTCGCCGGTGGCAGGCGTCGATACATAGCGGTCTTCGTCAAAGCCGTACGACAGGCCGGCGACAAGACCTGCCCAGTTCTGGCTGGTCCAGCTAAAGCTGTTCTTCAGGCGGGCATCGCCACGGCTGTAGGTCGATTTGTCGCCGTGGGTGTCGGCAGTGGTGTTGCTCATCACGTTCAGGCCGATATCGGTCAGACGCTTGTAGGCGGAATCGTAGTTGCCGAGCACGAAGGTGCCGACGGTGGCGTCGGACAGACCGACGAAGCTGTTGCGGGTAGCGAAGGTCGCCGATTCGCCCTTGTCGTTAACGCCGCCGTTTTCAAAGTTGCGCAGGCTCTGTTCGAGTTGCCACACCGCTTTCAGGCCATTGCCCAGATCTTCGTTGCCCTTGAAGCCGATGCGCGAATTCTGGTCGGTGACGCGGGTGGTGCGCTGAAAATCTTTGTCTTTTTTCGGGTCGGTCACGCCGTCGGCCTTGGCCGACTCGACACCGGCGCTGATAAAGCCGTAAATGCTGACGTCGGCGTAGGCCGGGATGGCAAACAGGGTGGCAATGGCAACGGCCAGGGTTTTCTTGTACATGTAATGCTCCAGTGTGGTTTGTCCTGCCGGATGCGTGTCCGGGTGCAGGCAGTATTGCGAGGCAGCATTACATGACGATTGCAGCATGGCGAGACTGTTGCGTTAACGCAACGCGTGTTGCAAAAATACAAAACGGGCGCCGCAGCGCCCGTTTGATCGCCGGTGAAGGCTTAGAAATTGACGCGGATCCCTGCGCCAAAGGCTTGTGGGTCGTTGCCTGCGGCCAGAATGCACTTGCCATCTTCTGTGCCA
>NZ_JBOFOO010000178.1:0-1827 GCF_051659485.1 Craterilacuibacter sp.
CCGCGGGTCGGTATAGGCGCCTCGGTGCTGCCCCCTCTTCGGTCCCAGCCGGATGCTCCAAAAACAAACCCCGCCGCGCGAGGTCTGTGTGAAGGTTGATACGTCATATGCAGCTAGTTTTCTGCGTCGTCCGACCCAGCCCAGCAGTCCTAGAGTTTGCTTTGCACACATGGATTGATCAGGCATCGGCAGTGAACGAGGTCCAATTTAACGGACGGATAAGTCTGGTTCATTAAGCCGCCTGCGCACGCTACTGATAGTAACGCTGCTCGAACTCGGCTGGCGAGAGATTGTTCAGGCGCGCGTGACGGCGGATCCTGTTATAGAACACCTCTTTGACGAAATTTCAGCTGAGCATGACTCCGGTCGATATACGATAGCAATGGCTGCATTGGCCCGTTGAGCTTGAAGCTAAAGAATATGTTGGTCCAGATACTTTTTTAAGAATTATTGTAGGAAAGGTTAGCCACGTTGCCTCTTGTCCCGCAAGGCCTTGGTCTGTGTCTTAAGAATTTCGATTAGGCGCAATGCGGCTGGCGAGAGGTAACTGTTCCGACGACAAATAATCGACATTCGGCGGATGTGAACCACTTCCTTAACGGGTAATTCGACCAGGGGATACGTGAGCCCTTCCTTACGTACAAATTCCCTGGAACTGATCCCCAGATAGCCGGCAAACGCAATGGCTGAAAGCCGTACCGCCTGGGAGTTGGTTTCTAGCGTAACTGCGGGTGGCGCAAGTCCTTGTCTGGCCATCCCCAAAATCAATTGCTGCCATTGCGGGTTTGTTAAGTTGCTGGTCGACGCCCAACGCTGGTTGACGAGATTTGCTAAAGACACTTTCTTCTGTTTCGCAAGCGGATGATGCGCCGATGAAAATACAACGTACGCATCATCATATAAAAGGTCACTCGTAAATTCGCTGGGGGAGAATGACCGACGGTCTGCGACCCAGAAATCCAGTTCACCCTTGCGCAGGTTGTTTGCAAAAGAGGACGGGGCAGCGACAGTAATCTTGAGGTTGACTCTCGAGGTTTCGGGGGACAGGGCAACGCAGGCGTCCGCGAGAAGATTCTCGGCGGCACCTTGGCTCACGCCGACCCTGATTTGTCCCGCATAACCTTGGGCCAGGTCAGCAGCCTCGTTGCGAACATCATTCAGTATGCCCTGTAGCGGACTGGCTCTGACTAGGAGCGCCGCGCCGACTGATGTCAGCGCGACGCCTTGTGGAGCGCGCGCAACGAGCTTTGCACCGACCGACTTTTCAAGCCGACGCAGACTTTTGCTGAGCGCGGTTGCGCTTAAGCCTAGTGCTTCTGCTGCACGCCCGATGTTCTGGTGCTCTGCAACAACCGTGAGGTATCGGATGTCACGAAGTTCCATATCAGTAACCGAAATTCAGTAAATGCTGAAAGTTGGATCATTGCGGATATGGAAGGCAGGTGTCAATCTTTCACGCATGGTGGGCTGATTCTAGAAAGGTGGGGAAAATGAGCACTCTGTTGAATATCGCATTTGCATTGATTTTCGTTGCATCTGCGCGCGGCACTAATGCGGCTGAGTTGTTAGAAGTCCGAAGCTATCCCGCCAAGCCCGTGCGCATCGGCACTGGCGCTGCCGGCAACGCTATCGATATCTCCGCGCGCTTACTGGCGCAGCAACTGAGTGAGAAATGGGGAAAGCAGGTCATTATTGAAAATCGTGCCGGGCAGGCAATGCTCTCGGCGGAAATTACAGCTAAGGCAGCACCAGACGGTTACACGCTATGCATGGGCGAGTTTTCATCCTTTGCTGCGGCACCTAACATGCAAAAACAGTTGGCCTATG
>NZ_JBOFOO010000179.1:0-2080 GCF_051659485.1 Craterilacuibacter sp.
GCCATCACGTCGATTACATCCACCTCAATCCGGTCAAGCATGGCCTGGTCACGCGTCCGCAGGACTGGCCCTATTCCAGCTACCCGCGCTACGTCGCCGCCGGTTTTTATCCGCAAGGGTGGATGGAGCAAGAAGCTTGTTGATGGGTGTCGGCCGTTGGCAACGATGGGTTACGCTTCGCTGCACCCATCAATGAAGGGTGGAACGCCGCGCACCCCGTCAATGCATTTACATCCGGCACAAAGTCTCGATCACCGTGCCGACACTGGCCACCCCCTGCCCCATCGCCGCCGGGTCGAAGGCGATTTTTTCATCCGATTCACCCTTGCCGGCCGCCCAGTTCACCACCAGGCACAGATGGGCATACGGCATATCCAGCTCGCGCGCCAGCGCCGCTTCGGGCATGCCGGTCTGGCCGACGATGTCGCAGCCATCGCCTTCGAGGCGGCGGATTTCGGCGCTGCTTTCCAGCCGCGGCCCCTGGGTGGTGGCGTAAACGCCGCCATCCAGCAGGGCAATGCCGCTTTGCGCGGCACTAGCCAGCAGGCGGGCGCGCATTTGCGGGCAATACGGACGGGTGAAGTCGGCATGCACCACCGGCCGGTCCGGCCCTTCGAAAAAGGTGTGCTTGCGCCCCCAGCTGTAATCGATGATGTCGTGCGGCAACACCAGCGTGCCCGGCACCATGTCGGCACGAATGCCGCCCACGGCAGCCACCGCGATGATGCAGCGCACGCCCTGGCTATGCAGCGCCCACAGATTGGCGCGGTAGTTGATTTCATGCGGTGCCAGCGAGTGGCCATAGCCATGGCGGGCAATAAACACCACGCCCTGCATGCCGATGCGGCCATAGGTCAGCGGGCAGGACGGCTCGCCATAGGGCGTGCGTATCAGCTGGCGATGGGTGATCTCCAGCCCCGGCAATTGCGCGAGGCCGCGGCCTCCGATGATGGCAAGCATAATTCCCCCTCAGGCCCGCTCGCCGACGCCTTCGAACCACGATTGCAAAATGGTCTGCGCCGCGACTTGATCCAGCGCCGGTTTTTGTTTGCGTCCGCGCAGGCCCGCATCGTTCAGCATGCTCCCGGCCACTTCCGAGGTGTAGCGTTCGTCCACCAGAAACACCGGCAGGCTGTAGCGCGCCTTGAGGCGGTTGGCGAATTTGGTGGCCAGACGCGTCATATTGTGCGGTGTGCCGTCGGCGTGGGTGGGCAGGCCCACCACCAGCGCCACCGGCGTCCATTCGGCCAAGAGCGCGCCGATGGCGGCAAAGCGCTCATCGGTGACCAGGGTATCGATGGTGACCAGCGGGTGGGCGATAGCCAGCATGGTCTCGCCCAGTGCCACGCCGATGCGCCGCTCGCCGAAATCAAAGCCCAATACCGTGCCGGAGAGTCCTTCAAGCATGACCGACATCCCCCGACAATAGCGCAGGGTCGAAACCCAGCAAGGCGATGGCTGCGGCATAGCGTTTTTCCGGTGGCAGCGCGAAGATGATTTCCGGGTCGGCCTCGACGGTAAGCCACGCGTTTTGCGTGATTTCCTGCTCCAGCTGCCCGGCTTCCCA
The DNA here is from genome assembly GCF_051659485.1 of Craterilacuibacter sp. NCBI lineage: Bacteria > Pseudomonadati > Pseudomonadota > Betaproteobacteria > Neisseriales > Neisseriaceae > Craterilacuibacter > Craterilacuibacter sp. The sequence continues at coordinate 1,568 of NZ_JBOFOO010000179.1, forward strand.
GCCGGCGTAGCCCAGCGACAGCAGCAAACGCCCGGGCCCCTGCCCGCCCGACACCGCCTGCAGCACATCGCGCGAGGTGGTCAGCGCCAGCGTGTCGTTGATATGCAGGGTGGACTGCCAGTCGCCCAGCGGCGTATGCAGCACGAAACCGCGCTCCGGCTGCACCGGCCCGCCAAACAGCACCGGCGCGTCGGCGACCGGCCCGTCCTCCAGCACCAGCCCGATCTGGCTAAAGAGCTTGCCCATGCTGATGCCGGCAGGCTTGTTGATGATGATCCCCATGGCGCCATGCTCGCCGTGATCGCACAGATACAGCAGCGATTTGGCAAATAGCGGATCGGCCATATTGGGCATGGCAATCAGGAAATGATTGGAAAGTGTGAGGTCGCTCATGCCGACATTATGGGTAGGCAAGGCGATGCGGGGCAAGTACGAAAGGCGAAGGGCCCGGGAATGGGGAATGGGGATTCGGGATTCGGGATTCGGCCTGACACATTCACGTCAACACCGCAG
>NZ_JBOFOO010000180.1:0-5993 GCF_051659485.1 Craterilacuibacter sp.
GCGGGGCGAAATGGTGCATAAACCATATTGCCGGATAAAGCAGAGGCGGCTGCGGTGGCATGAGCCTGGGGATGGGTAGCGGCCTTCTGCGGACGCACTACATCGACCAGTGGTAGCGGTGCTTTTTTCACGACCGCACGCGGCGGGTGCAGCTCCCTGATATTTTCACGCACGCTAAGCGGATCAATCAGCGGCAAACTCTCGCCCGGCGCATGATGGCGCTCGCCAATGCTGGCCAGACGCTGCTGGCGACGGGCACTTTCGGCCATATTGTACTGCACATCCTCAAGCCCGATCACCGGCAGCTCGCTGGCTCTGGGCTTGGCCGTTTCCGTCAACGGTTTCTTACGCAAATGACGAGGCAGGCTGGTGATGATTTCCGCCTGTGGCAGTTGACTGCGTAGCGGGGGCTCTACTGCTGCGGCACAGGCGCGCGACTCAGGCTCGGGGTGCGGCTGCGCGGCTTGGGTGACTATCGGCGCAGGCTGTGGCGGGACAAGCGCGCTTTCCGGCGTAATAAGCGGTTCTTGGCGCAGTGCGCCCTGCCTTGGGCTCCAGTCATCGGCATCGTCGCGTGTGTCTGCCGCGTAAATAAAGCCGAATAGGCGGTCATTGGCTGAACGAAACCACGCCAGCGTCAGACGTCCGGTTTTAAATAGCCAAAGTGCGCAGCCCCCCGCGCCCAACACCACTACCGCAATAAAAGCCAACAGCATTCAGACTACCCAGAAAAGAATCAATACGAGAGAAGCGATTGTACGCGAGCACAGGGCACCGCGTCAGCAGCACGCTTTCAGCGCGGCAGTACCCAAACCAGGCGCGAATGGATCTTGCCTTCACCAAAAGCCTGACGACGCCAATAGCCTTGTGTGTGCACTTGTTCCAGTGCCGGCAAATCGTCGACCCGGCAATACGAAACCTCGGAAAAGCCTTCTTTCAACAAGGTGCTGCGCGCCTTTTGCCGTTTTTTGTGATTGGTTTCATCATGGGCTTGCGCAACCCATTCGGCTGGCGCCGCACTTTCCCATGCCCGTACCAGAGTGGCACGCGGCTGCGTCAGCAATGCCAGACCATTGATCACGGCCGCCAGCAGCGGCTGCCATGCTTCGTCTATACCCGCAATCTGCTCGGCCAGTTCGCCCGGATAGCTAATGCGCAGCGAAGCAATCGCCTCAGCCTCGACCAGCCACAAAGTAGAGTCCAGCCCCAGACTATCGCGCACCAGCACCAGATCCAGCGCGGCATCGGTTTCATCGTGGAACAGGCACGCCCCGCCCAGCCCGGCAACATGTACAAAACAGGCGCGAGCCGGCAAATTGAGCGTCGTGGGCAGATTGGACGGCAGGCGGGTGTGCGCCAGTGCCTCGGTCAGCGCAGACTCGAAATGGACGATGACCCGCCCTTCACGCACAAAGCAGCCATAAGCCAGCGCCAGCATGGCCTCGTTATGGCGCGATGCATCCGGCACCGGGAAAACTTGCGCCGCCCGGTCCAATTCGCGACGGGCAACTTCGGCTAATTCTTCACTGGCCTGTTCCATACTCGGTGACTGGCTAAAGATTTGACCCGCTCGTTTGGCCCATGGGCGGGTTGCGGCATAACGCTGGACTGCATACTGCATGGCCATGGCTAGACCTCCAAAAAAAGAGCGCATTCTAGCGAAAGCCGGAGGACAACAGAAGCCACACTCCAAGTAATGACATAAACAAGCCAAATATCACTCATTACCTATTAAAGGTAAGCGCCCTCCTGATTTTAAGGCGCAGCCATGTTCCCAGTCGCTGCCGACCTCATCTCTCGCGAACAAACACCTGAAAACCAATCACCCCCCCTAATATTCAATAATTTATTATTAAATAATTGACCATCATCAATATATTTCTTAGTTATGTCACTCACAATCTGCCCTCACCGTTTTGCATGACTACAGGAGAATAAAGATGGATAGGCGCACGCTACTCAAATCATCCGGTCTGTTCATGGGCGCACTGGGGCTTTCCCAGTTGGTATCGAAAACCGCCAGCGCGGCATCGGCCAGCAAAGTGCTTGCACCCCATGCCTTGATTACTCCGTCAGCCAAGACTCCACTGCTATTAAACTTCAACGAAAACTCGCTGGGGATGTCGCCCAAGGCACACGCTGCCATCATCAGCGAACTGCCTGCCGCCTTCCGCTATCCTGACGACGCCCGTGCCGCCCTGATAGAGACTCTGGCCAAGCGGGATGCCCTTAGCGATAAACAGGTCACGCTGGGCAACGGCTCGTCCGAAATCATCCAGATGGCCATTCATGCCTATTGCGGCAAGGGTAGCCAGCTGGTCTGCCCGGATCCGACCTTTAATTACGCAGAGCTCTACGCCGAACCGATGGGCACCACCATCACCAAGATCAAGCTCAAGCCGGATACGCTGGCGATCGATCTGAAAGCCATGCGCGAAGCAACTGAAAAGTTTGCCGGCAATAGCGTGGTCTACCTGTGCAACCCGAACAACCCGACTGCAACCATTACGCCGGCAGCCGATATCAATGCGTGGATCAACAGCGCACCAGAACGCGTATTCTTCATCGTGGACGAGGCTTACCACGAATACGTGACCGACCCGCGCTATGCGTCGGCCGCAAGCCTGGTCAAAGCCGGCAAGAAGAACCTGATCGTCGCACGGACCTTCTCCAAGATTTATGCGCTGGCCGGCCTGCGTATCGGTTACGGCCTGGCCGCACCGGAAACCATCGCCCGCCTCGACACCTGGGCATCGATCGACAATACCAACCTCCCTGCCGCGATTGCCGCCAATGCCTCGCTGCAGGATGCCGGCTTTATTCGCCGCAGCCTGGATACGACGGCCGAGTCGCGTCAGATCGTGACGCGCGCACTGGACGAACTCAAGCTGGCCTACCTGCCTTCGCACGCCAACTTCATCTTCCATCGCGTAAACAGCAGCAGCGCGGCCTACCGCGACAGCATGAAAAAACTGCACATAATGGTTGGCCGTCCATTTGACCACACCGATGGCTGGAATCGCCTGACGCTGGGCACACCGGCCGAGATGCAAGCCTTTGTGAAAGCGCTGAAAACCCTCCGGCAACAAGGTCTGGCCTGAGATCCCAGCCGGACGGATAATTTCTCCTCCTTTGGCGGGCGACCCAGTCGCCCGTTTTTTTCTGCTTTGTTGTAAACAAGCTGCACATACGCAGTTTTTCGAATGCCACGCAAATTTCAGAGCCGATAACTCCCGGCTAATAGAAAATCAACCACTTAGCCGCCCTTATTTGCAAAACACACTTGCTAACTCAAGTATTTTCGCGTATCTTGCGCCCCTCACATCACCGCTGGGCCTGCCGCTACCAGACAGGCTCCGGATGCATAGTTTCATCGTCCCTGACCGCTATTAGGCTTCGACCTTGCCATGTCCTTTCGTACCGGACCGCTGTTCGCCGCTTGCCAGGTTAGTGCCGATGATGTACGGCCCCCAGAGTTGTGATTTCGCATAGGGCCGAATAAGCGCCAACCTACAGGCACAGCACGCCGGACATCCGGCACGAAAGGTTATTTATGAAGTTTTCCGATTTAGGTCTTGAGCCTTCCATCCTCAGCGCACTTGACGACGCAGGTTACACCGATCCAACCCAGGTTCAGGCCGAAGCTATTCCTGCCGCACTGGCTGGCAAGGATCTTCTGGTTTCCGCACAGACAGGCTCGGGCAAAACCGCCGCCTTCCTGCTACCGGCACTGACCAAGATGGCCGGTCGTTCCGAAGTCAAGAGCAATGGTCCGCGCGTTCTGGTATTGACCCCGACCCGCGAACTGGCTCAGCAAGTTGAAAAGAACGCGCTGGAATACGGCAAAAACCTGCGCTGGTTGCGTACGGTCTGCCTGGTTGGCGGCTCGCCATTCGGTTTTCAGATCCGCGCCATGACCCGTCCTATCGACCTGATGGTTGCGACCCCGGGCCGTTTGATGGATCACATGCGTTCGGGTCGTATCGACTTCTCGCGCCTGGAAATGCTGGTACTGGACGAAGCCGACCGCATGCTGGACATGGGCTTCATTGAAGACATCGAAACCATCGTCGCCGCTACCCCAGCCGAACGCCAGACCGTATTGTTCTCGGCCACACTGGATGGCACCGTGGGCAATCTGGCCCGCAAGCTGACCCGCGACCCACAGCGCATCGAAGTTGCCCGTACCGCAACCGGCGGCAATATCGAAGAACATCTGCTGTACGCCGACGACAACCGTCACAAAGAGCGTTTGCTTGATCACGTCATGAAAGAAGCGGGTTTTGACCAGATGGTCATCTTTACCGCAACCAAGATCGGCTCCGAAGAGCTGGCTGACAAGCTGTCCGACAAGGGCTACCAGGCTGCTTGCCTGCACGGTGACATGCCGCAAAACTGGCGCAACCGCACCCTGAACGACCTGCGTCGCGGTCGCATCAAGGTTCTGGTCGCTACCGACGTTGCCGCACGCGGTATCGACGTACCAACCATCACCCACGTGATCAACTACGACCTGCCAAAACAGGCCGAAGACTACGTACACCGTATCGGTCGTACCGGTCGTGCCGGTCGTGATGGCGTAGCGATTACCATCGCCGAGTCGAAAGAGTTCCATCGTGTTCGCCGCATCGAGCAGTACCTGAAGCGCCAGATCACCGAAGGCGTGATCGAAGGCATGGAGCCAACCCGTCGCCCACCAAAAGGCGGCCCTAAGCGTCACACCCAGCAGCGTCGTACCGGCCCAGGCGGCCCAGGCAGCAGCTACGGTGGCGATCGTCGCCCGGGTAGTGGTGGTGGCGCCAGTCGTGGCGGCCCACGTCGCGAAGGTGATCGTCGCCCGGGCAGTGGCGGTAGCGATCGTCGTTCGAACAACGACTGATATCCATACTCATCAAACGGCATCCTCGGATGCCGTTTTTTTGTCTGCTACCCGGCGTCTGTGGTGAACATAAGCCCTCGCTCTCAATCCTTGCCTCGCCATGATCAAGCTGCTGTCCGATGAATGCCACTGGCCCGACTATTCCGGCCGCTGCCTGACCAATCTGGTCGCCTCACTCGCAAGCTCACTGGGCGCATCCGTGGCCTTGCAGCCCCAACTGGCCGGTTCCGTACTGGACGATCTGGAAACAGCCGGACGCGATATTGCACTGCTGATCGTAGACGGCATGGGCGATGCCCAATTATCACGCCACGGCCCGCACTCATTCCTGCGCACGCATCAGCAAGATACGCTGACTTCGGTCTTCCCATCCACCACCGCCAGCGCGGTCACCAGCTTGCAAACCGGCGCAAACCCGGCACAGCACGGGCTGACCGGCTGGGAAATGTGGGATGCACACAGCCGCTCCATCGTACTGCCCTTGCCGCTAAACACCCGCTATAGCGAAACCACCGCCCAGCCGGCACATAGCCTGGCCAGCCACCTGTTTAACATCCCGTCATGGTTTGACCAGATCAAGCGCCCAGCCTATGCCCTGCTGCCGCAACGCCTGATCAACTCGCCCTATAGCTGCCACCACACCGGCAATGCCTTGCGTATCGGGCACCAGCACTGGGGCCAGCTATTCGAGCAGTTGCACGACACAGGCAAGCAAGCCGCTGCACCGGCTTTTATCTATGCGTATACCGCACAGCTGGATCATGAAATGCACGATGTCGGGCCCGATGACTGGGCGATCAGCCGCACTTTCAACCGGCTGGATGAAGAAATAGAGCGTTTTTGCCAGCGCAAACGCAAGCGGCCGATGACATTACTGATTACCGCCGATCATGGCTTCACCACCACGCCGGATGAAAAACGCCTGCAGTGGGAAGCCCAGCCCGACATGCTGCGCGCCAAACTATGCCGGCCGCTGTCCGGCGAAGGCCGGGTGCGCTTTTGCCATACCCATCCCGACGAAGCAGAATCTTTTATCGAACTGGCACGCACCGCGCTGAAAGATCAGGCATGGGTCATTGCCGGTAAAGACTTGATAGCCGCCGGTGTATTTGGC
>NZ_JBOFOO010000181.1:0-10248 GCF_051659485.1 Craterilacuibacter sp.
TCTTTGGCTGCCGCATCAAATTCACAGCCGGCCGTCGCCGCGCGCGGTGCCGGGATATAGGCCGGCGTGCTGTTGACGATATCACCCAGCACGCTGCCCCGTTTGCGGTAGGCCGGGGTGGCGCCTTCCGCCTCCTGGCTGCGGTCGCCGCGCAGATAGCTGATCTGCTGACTATCCATCCGGTTCTGCAGCCAGTTCTGGTTGGGCTGGAAATCCTGACCACTGCCTGCATGCCAGCTGAAGATGCGCCGCGTATCGGGGGCGGTGGCCTCCAGCATGGCCTGTGCGCTCCACTTTGGCACGGCGGCCGGGCCGGCAAGGCTCATCTCCCGCGCCAGCAAATCACCGCTCCAGTTGCTGGGGTTGTAGGAGGGCCAGAATGCCGTCGAACTGCCGCTCGGCGGCAAGGCCGGCAGGGTCACGCTGGGGCGTGCCAGGGTCTGCTGACTGTTGGCGGCGACATTCTTGAGCGCCGCATCCAGTGCCTTGACCATGGCTTCCGGGTTATTGGCCTGGGCAAAGTTGCTGGGCACACCTGACGGATAGGCGGCAATACTGCGCCCGCTGTCGCGCCATTCAGAATCCAGATCGGGCAGGCCGTTATCATTGCCGTCAACAAACCCGCCCCATTTGCCAGCCAGATAAAGGGCATTGCTTGTCTGATTTTTCGGGTTGTTATTCTCAACGGTGTCTACCGTAAAGGCTTGTACGGTTTGCTTGCCTGCAAGATCGGGGCGGATATCGCTGGCATTCGCCCAGTAGGCCAGCGCCGCGATATAAGACGGCGAGCCACGATAGCCCGTTGTGCCCATATTGATACCACCCGTGGTGCCGGCATTGATCTTCTGCAGCCAGGTCTGAACATTCACTTCGCTGTCTTGCGGCAAGGGCGCGGCCGATGCGGTCGACCCTGGCAATTCTGCATCAAAGTGGGTATTGGTATCGCCGATATAAATAACGAAGTTTTTCTGGCATACATTAATGATCGGGTCTGTCCAGTTACTAATCACCGGGAAAGAATCCTTCATGGCCGGATTACGGACTAACCCTTCGGTGTAATCCTCAGGCAAAGCCTTGTTACGCAGATAAAGCTGACCGGTGTAAAAAAGCTCTGCGGCAGGATCCCACTCTTTATAACCGGAAGCATCGCCAAACTTGTTGATAAAATTGATATTCCCGCTATTGGGCACCAGGCTGGCCAAAGCATCGTCTGGATTGGGATTTTCATTAAGGCGGCCGGAAGCAGGATCCCAGTCCTGTAGCGGATTTTGCATGCGCACCCGTACCGCACCACCATTGCGGAACGTCGACTCATTGAGATAACTGACCACACCAAAGCGCATTTTGGCCGCATTGCGCTGGATAAGCCCTTCCGGCTTGTAAATCTTATTATTTTTATCATAAGCGACGCAATTCGGCTCCAAGCCTGCATCTTTATCACATACTTTAACGACCACATTATATTGATCCAATACAGGACCAGAAATATTAGCAGTCTCCCTAATTGACATCTTAAAACCATAGCTTTCGATACTGATCAAGTCTTTGCTATAAGGCGTCAGTTCATTCACCCGGACCTTAAGAACGCGCCGCTCGGCCCGAAAACCAAAGTTAATGCTATTACCGGTCACGCGGGCACGGCGTAACCAGGTATCCTTTTTCTGATCCCCATTGCTATACCAGTCCTTCATGTCAGCCACGGTCACGCCTGAGCCGAGCGCCCGGTTGCCCCCCGTCAGGAATGAGCGGAATATATCGAGGGCGCTCATTGTGGCCCAGTTAAGGAAATTACCGCTCCATTTGCCACCGGCACAGGTATGCAGCGTTGCATTCGCAACCGGGCCAGCAGGCATGAAGTAGGCAAGATTGTCGTCCTTGCCTGTGCTGATATAGCTGTAACATTTATCCGGGTCGAAATAGCCGAGATAACGCCTAGCCAGATCGGCATCCGAGTTCAGCTCATTCTTGTCAACGTAAGCCGCGCCGGCAGTCGGGGTTTCTATCGACAAAGCCCATAGCACATTGGGCATCACCATTTCCGCCATGGAAGGCGGAAACTGTGAAATAGCATAGGGCGTAATATTCCCTGCCCCGGCCTGAATGGCAGTATGCAGCAGGAGCCATGCGACAATCAGTCGGATGCGGTTTTTCATGGCAAATACCCTCTATTGGAATGTCGCTTCCAGCGTCTGCATCGCGGCCAGCCCCGACAGGCGGGTGGGACCGAAAGCACGCAGCGTGGCGCGGTACTGGTAAACATTGCTACTGTCCGGATTGCTACTCACGCTGCCATCCAGCGGACTACCCGCGCCCAGCAGTGACGGCTCGCGGATCCGGACCTTCTCGACAAAGTAGCGCGGCGCGCCCTGCGTTGCGGATTCCACGCTAGGCGGGACCCAGGCGGACGGACTGCTCGCCCAGCCGCTATTCGATGCCGAGGCCATGACCGCATCAAAATCACTGATCCGGCTGGCCAGATAGCTCTTCTCATTATTTTCTAGGCAGGTGCCTGTTACCTTCGGCACAAATTGATCCTTAAAATCATCACAGGCATCCAGATCCGAACGGGCAATCTTGTCCAGCTCTTGGTTCTGGATCTGGCGCAGCGTCGTTTCGGCGATCACAAAAGCCATGGAGCTGTCGCGCCAGGCGCGCGCACTGCGCTCTGAAATCACCACCATATAGCCGGAACTCACCGCCAGCAGCGTCATACTTACCAGCAGCACCAGCAGGACAAAAAGGATGACCCCCCGCTCCCGCACGGGCGCTTTAACGGGCACAACTGTTTCGCAACACATAGCTCGCTCCATAGATACGCCGCAAATAGCGACCATTGAATCCACCGCCGTAATTCAAGTCATTTGCCCTCAAGACCAATACGCCGGACAGCTCCTGCCCCAGTAGGGGAAATGAATTCGTGCTGTTCTGGATATTCCCGCTTTGCGGGTTGGTACTGCGCATCAGCAGCCCGACCCTTAATGCCACCATCGGCAATGCCACCGGCGCTTCCCCGCTTCTTTTGGCAAACAGGAATTGATTAGGAATACAGCCGCGACCTCCGTCCTCACCACTCCCGCCACCATTCATGGCATACCCCACCATCACACGCATGGCCTCCACGTTTTCGGCAATCACGGCATGCACCGTGGTCTTGCTGCCTATGGTGGACTTGCAGACCAAGCGGCGCACGCCATTGCTTTCTTCGACCATGAATTCATTGATGACCATACCGTCGCCCGCATTGACAATGGTGCCGCTGCAATCGCGCATGGTGTTGTCCGAAGCCACTCTTGAATTTTCCACGTTGTAACTGAAGGTAACCTTGTCACTCCAACTGTGATCGGTGCGCTCGGCCCCCAGCGCAGCCGAAGCATTGACCTTGCCCGGAATAAAGGCAGTCTGGCGCGTGATCCGGCCTATTTCGTTCAACGCAAAACGGGCGGAATCGGCCATTTGCGCACCTTGGTCCAGATTACGCGTTGTCGTGTTTGAGCGTATGAACAGGGCCGACAGGAACAGGGTAATAATCAGGCCCAGCGCCATCGCCACCAGCAATTCGATCAGGCTCAGCCCCTGCTGTATTCTGGATCGCGTTTTCATGGCTTGAACCGGGTCTGATATTGAAATTGTTCGGGCAGCGCATTGCGCTGGCTGCGTATTTTCCAGGAAAGAGTTACCAGATAGTGGGAGCCGAGGGAGGCCCCATAACTGGGATCGCTGCTGTCCTTACGCTCTATTTTAAGTTTGCCGCCAGGCAAGCCACCCAAGGCAACATCGCCCACTTTCTGGCAAAGCTGGTACTGGTCCAGTTTTCTGGCATTGTTTATCTTGGTGTCATCGGTACTGCCGGAGCAGAGCGTACCGCTGCCATTGACCGTACAAGGCAGGGGCATGCTGGCAATGCTGCTGCACTCAATGCTGTAATCGGGCAAAACCGCGGAGGTGCCTTGGTCCGGCCAATAGGAGTTGATGCGGATGCGCTCGGTCACTTCCTCCGACAGCATGGCAGCCTGGGTGCGCCAGTAACTGTTGCCACCATTCTTGAGATTGCTCAGCAGCAGGCCGGCAATGCCCAGCATGCCCAACATGCTGATCACCAGGGCAACCAGCACCTCGATCAAGCTTAAACCCCGCTCTGTCATCACGCGGCCCTCCGCTTTAGCTGATCGTGACCTGCCCGTTACGAGCAATGGTCAAGGTTCGAGGATCGGCTTGGCAATTCTGGCAACTGACCGATATCGTCTGGGCCAGAGCGCCTCCATTGGGCGCGAAACTCAGCTGGGGATTGTCCACGCCCAGAGCGATGCGGGATTGGTCCAGCGTGCTTTCCAGCAGGATGCTGGCCGTAGCGGGGCGCTTATTCAAAACCCCGCCCACATACACGATCCAGCCGTTTTTCCAGTCGACCTTGCTGCTGCTGCATGCCCCCTGCGTACTGCGTGCGCAGACCGTCACGGTCTGCTGCAGGCTCTGGGCCTGGGCACGCGCCTGCCACAGTCCGGCCGCCAGCTCGCGCCCGACCGAGCGCACCTTGGCATCATCGGAAAAACGCTGCATGGAGGGCATGCCGATCGCCAGCAAAATGCCGAGGATCACGGTGGTGATGACCATCTCGATCAGGGAGAAGCCTGATGTGGTACGCCGGTAGTATTGATAGCGCATGATTGCACCTGTTAATTACATGTAAATATATATCTACATGTACTAATCATAGGCAATTTTAATTTATTTGTAGTTGACTTTCATCGAGCCATACGCATCATTTCTGCAACACATTCATGCAGGCATGAAATATCAGGGCCGAAACTGTGCTAGCATCGCGCCTCTTCCGCAGGAGAGAGGCCGGCATGGCCCGCCGAAGGCGCAAACTCCCATGATCGCTCAGGCAAACAGACTGCGGATTCATTGATACGCCGATTGGAGAGCGGTCGCGCAAGCGGCCCACCGAAGGGGCATACGGCATTGCCGCAAACTCTCAGGTAAAAAGGACAAGGGGAGAGGCAAGCGTGCAAGCCTGGGGCTTGCCGCTCAAGAGGAGTCTCTATCCATGACAAAAATATCAACCGGCGAATTTCGCCATTCCTTTGTGTTGCCAGCCTCTGCTCTTAGGGGGTGCACATGCTGACGCTAATCTACCTGATTGCCATCACCGCCGAGGCCATGACCGGTGCGCTGGCGGCAGGCCGCCGCAATATGGATATATTCGGCGTCGCCGTTATCGCCTTCCTGACTGCGCTGGGCGGCGGCACCGTGCGCGATATCGTGCTGGGACGCTTTCCCATCGGCTGGACGCAACACCCCGAATACATCTATCTGGTGCTGTTTGCCGGCATGGCCGCCATTCCGCTGGCGCGCACCATACACCGCCTGTCACCTGTATTCCTGTTTCTGGACGCACTGGGGCTGGTTGCCTTTACCCTGATAGGCTGCAGTGTGGCACTGGAAATGGGCTATGTGGAGCCTGTCATCATTATGGCCGGCATGATTACCGGCATTGCCGGCGGCGTGATCCGCGATGTGCTGTGCAACCGGGTGCCGGTGGTCTTCCGCCAGGAACTGTACGCCAGCGTGTCGTTTATCGTGGCACTGGCTTATCTGCTGATGAGCAAGATCGGCATTCCGGAAAACATCATCATGATCAGCGGCTTCGTCGTGGGCGTGACGCTACGCATGATGGCGCTGCGCTGGCATTTGAGCCTGCCAGTATTTTCCTGGGAAGCCAAATAAACACCCGGCCTGCTCTTGCAGCCACGCCAGATTGCCTCCACACTCAAAAAGGTCAGGGCATCTAGCCCTGCGGCCAATAGAGGGAACTTATAATGGATATTTTGACACCAGCTTTCCTGGCACTGGCCATTGCCCTAGTGCTGTTTTTCACCCTGCCGCGCAAAGCCGCGCCCAAGCTGATTCCCATCCGCATCCGCGAACGCGAGCAGCCACGCCGCCGTCACTTGCGCTAAGCGCATCGCCAGACACGGTAATAACGCGACCTTGAGTCGCGCTACTATGATGGCCAGCGTAAATCCAACAGCCCAGCAGGCTACGCTTGCTGGGCTGCTTCCTATTTGGCACTAAGGATTATCATGACTACCAGCGCCCTCTTCGGTCTTGGGTTCGATACCGCGGCTCCACGCTGCAGCATCGAACCGCGGAGGCGGTGATCGCGCCTCAGATTTCCCAGTCTTCCTTTTCCCTGCCCTGCGCGCCCGGATTGAGCTGCTCACGCAGACTGCGTAGTTTTTCCGGCTCGCCACGCACTCGGAACCAGCTGCCTTCTTCCTCAGCACGCTCTTCCAACACTTGGCAGTGGCTATAGATCTCACCACGCAGTTGTTGTGCCGACCACGGCAGCAGCAACTCTTCTTCCACCAGATCCTGCTGGAAGAAGGAGACGATGAGCGCATGCAGGCTGGCGACTTCCTCCGGTCGACGCGCACTCATCACCACGCAACCCGGATAGCGCTGTAGCAGTTCGGCAGTCCAGGCAGCCTGCTCGGCTTCATCACCGACATGGTCGATCTTGTTGAACACGCGAATGCGCGGCACTTCGTCGGCGCCGATTTCCTGCAGCACTTCGTCGGTCACTTCCAGCTGCCGCAAGAAGCCGGGATCACTGGCATCAATCACATGCAGCAACAACGCCGCATCCAGCGCTTCTTCCAGCGTCGACTTGAAAGAGGCCACCAGGCCGTGAGGCAGGTTCTTGATGAAGCCGACAGTATCGCTAACCAGCACACGTGGCACACTTTCCGGATAAAGGGCACGTACCGTAGTATCCAGCGTGGCGAACAGCTTATTGGCCACCAGCACCTCGCTACCGGTCAGCGCCCGCATCAGCGTGGACTTGCCCGCATTGGTATAACCCACCAGCGACACCCCGCCCAGCCCCAGACTCTGACGCTCCAGACGGCGAGCACGCTGGGTCTTGCGCTCCAGTTCCATGGCGATGATTTCGCGCTGCAGTTCGGCGATGCGGTCACGCACCTTGCGACGGTCCAGTTCGGTATGCGATTCACCCGCACCACGACCACCCATGCCGCTACGCTGCCGACCCTGCGGACCGGCCAGCTTGGCCGCTTCGCGCAAGCGCGGAGCCATATAGCCTAGGCGGGCGATTTCTACCTGCGCGCGTGCCGCGCGTGAGCGGGCATTGCGATGAAAAATTTCCAGAATGACCATGGTGCGGTCCATCACCGGGCAATCAACGGCCAGTTCCAGATTACGCGCCTGCGACGGGGAGATTTCGTGGTCCACCAGCAAAACGTCGAACTCGACGTTAGCGGGTTCCAGCACTTGCGATCCAGCTTCCAGTTCGTCATTGCGGACACCGCGATTAACGAACATATTGATTTCTTCCAGCTTGCCCACACCCAGATAAGCCGTGCGGTCGAAGCTGCTGCGCTTTTGCACAAAGGTATGCACCACTTGAAAACCCAGCGTCTTGGCCAATTCGCTCAGTTCGGCGAGCGACGCCTCGAACTCGGTATCACTGACATCCGGCAACTGGACTGATGCCACTAGGGCGTAGCGGGGCTTCTCTTTGACTTCTGTTTGCATGTGCAGATTGCTTTAACTTGATGACGAGCCCAGATAGTACCCACAAATGGCACCTTCCGTTGGCCGAATGCGTGGCAGGCCATCGTTAGCCATGAAGGGCTGCGATAGAACCCGACCTCGACTTGCTGCGCCCAGCGCATAGCCTGGTCTTTTCCAGCAGCCTGTCGGACTTCGCTTTTTTGAGTTCTTTATATTAAATGCTTGGAGGACAATCTCAAAAAATCGCCATGGCTTGCTGAAAACGCACTGTTTTGCTGAAGAATTAGTCAAAGAATAATGCGTCAATCACGGCATAGGGAAAGCACGACAGACTCGCTAGCGCGAGCACGCCAACTTGCCCTCACGCTGTGCTTGTGCCAAAAATAGCAAGTGAAGCACCTGCTTCATCCCGTGTAACAGGAGTGCAGCGATGAAACACCAGCCCCCGTCGACACCCATACCCGGCTTTGCCGGCCTTAATTTTTCGCGCCAGGGAAAAGCCAAATTCTCGCCACCTCGCATCAGCCCCTTGCCGGTACGCCACCGCATCGGGCGCCACACCTGAAGCATGAAACAAGCCGGCATTGCCGGCTTTTTTGATCCTGCCTAGAACTCGCGCTGCGGCACCAATACCGTACGATTTCCGTTGCTTTCCATATTGCTGACGATACCGGCCTGCTCCATCTCCTCGATCAGGCGCGCCGCGCGGTTGTAGCCTATGCGCAACTGGCGCTGCACCGACGAGATCGAAGCCTTGCGCGTGCGCAGCACAATCTCGACCGCCTCGTCGTACAGAGGATCGGTTTCGCTGGCACGCTGGGCAGAAGCGCCGGCGGCCTGCGATTCTTCATCCGCCACCGCTTCGCCTGTCAAAATACCGTCGATATAGTCCGGCTCGCCGTATTGTTTGAGGTGCTCGACAATGGCGTGCACCTCGTCATCGGTGACAAAAGCACCATGCACCCGCTGCGGATAACCGGTGCCCGGCGGCAAGAACAGCATATCGCCCTGCCCCAGCAGGCTCTCGGCGCCCATCTGGTCGAGGATGGTGCGGCTGTCTATCTTGCTCGACACCTGAAACGCGATACGGGTCGGGATATTCGCCTTGATCAGGCCGGTAATCACATCCACCGACGGGCGCTGGGTAGCCAGAATCAGGTGGATACCGGCAGCACGTGCCTTTTGCGCCAGACGCGCAATCAGCTCTTCGATCTTCTTGCCGGCCACCATCATCAGGTCGGCGAACTCGTCCACCACCACCACGATAAAGGGCAGATGCTCCAGCGGCTCGGGATCGTCCGGGGTCACCGTAAACGGATTGGTCAGGCGCTTGCCGCGCATTTCGGCCTCGCGCACCTTCTGGTTGTAACCGGCGAGGTTGCGCACCCCCAGTGCACTCATCAGCCGGTAACGCTTATCCATCTCGCCCACGCACCAGTTCAGCGCATTAGCCGCCAGCTTCATATCGGTCACCACCGGCGCCAACAGGTGCGGGATGTCGTTGTACACCGACAGTTCCAGCATCTTGGGATCGATCATGATGAAGCGCACTTCCTCCGGCGTCGCCTTGTACAGCATGGACACGATCATGGCGTTAACGCCAACCGATTTGCCCGAGCCGGTCGTCCCTGCCACCAGCAAATGCGGTGCCTTGGCCAGATCCATCACCACCGGTGCGCCGGTAATATCCTGTCCCAGACACAGGGTCAGCTTGGAGCGCGAGTCCTGAAACACCTCGGCCGACAGGATTTCGGACAGCCGTATCATCTGCCGTGTCGGGTTGGGCAATTCCAGCCCCATGCAGGTCTTGCCGGGTATGGTTTCCACCACCCGGATCGAGGCCAGTCCCAGTGCGCGCGACAGATCCTTCATCAGGTTGACCACCTGATTGCCGCGCACCCCGACCGCAGGCTCGACTTCATAACGGGTAATCACCGGGCCGGCGTAGGCATCAACCACCGCCACCTTGACCTTGAATTCGGCCAGACGCTCCTCGATCACGATGCCGCGCTCGATCAGCATTTCTTCGTTACAGACCGTGCTCTTGATCTCGGCCGGCTGCAGCAGATCCAGCGCCGGCAAGGGAATGGCGTGATAGGCCGGCACGCGCAGCGCAGCGGGCGGGGCAGCCTGAACTGCGGCAACTGTTAGTGCTGCAGGCGGAAGTGGAGGCGGAAGTGGAGCCGGCACCGGCGGCGCCACATCGTCCAGCACCTGCCACACCAGCGCAGGAGCGACAGGGGGTGCATCAGGCACGGCTGCGGCAGGTGCTTCATCTTCTGCTTCATCTTCCAGCAAGTGCCACACCACATCGGCCTGAGCCGGGATCAAGCCTGACGCAACAGGCGCAGGCGTCACTGCAGCGGCCAGCGTTGGCTGCGGCACGTCCTCAACAAGAGGCGCAGGCGAAACATGACTAGGCAAAGGCGGTACCTCGCCAAGGATGGCGGGTGATGCTGGCTCAGGCTCAGGCACAAAAGCTGCAGCAGGCACACTCACCACCGCAGCCGCAGGCAGTACGCTCGCGAGTGCGGGCGGCATGGCCTCCTGGCTAGAAACAGACAACTCGGCCGCCACCACCGCCTGCACCGGTACAACTGGCGCAGGCGGTGGCGGGCGGCGCTGTACCACCTCGGCCGCGGGGCGAAATGGTGCATAAACCATATTGCCGGATAAAGCAGAGGCGGCTGCGGTGGCATGAGCCTGGGGATG
>NZ_JBOFOO010000182.1:0-7459 GCF_051659485.1 Craterilacuibacter sp.
GTAGGCACAAAAGGCGTTGGGCGCAGCGGCCGCTTGCTCAGCAGCATGATGACACCCAGAGTGCTAATCGCCAGCACAGTGCGCAGCAAGCCAAGCTGGGCAGCGCTGGCATAGGCTAGACCCAACTTGGTAACGACCCAGTTTCCGCCCCACACCAGCCACAAAAACGCCAGAGTCAGCACGCCGGATAATGAATAACGCTTGGACATAGATTAGACAGACACAAAAACAGGCGGGCATCAGCCCGCCTGAAAATTAACCGGTGCCTGAACAAGCACACCGCAAACAAATATCAGGCTTCAAGATTTTTGGAGACAATTTCGTAAACATCACGCGACAGATCTGCCTGCGCCAAAATACGCGCCAACTCTATACGCATCAGTTCACGCCGTTTGGGTTCCAGCTTCTGCATGCGATTGAAGACCTGCACCAGACGGCTGGCAACTTGCGGATTGATGGCATCGACTGCCAGCACCTGATCGGCCATAAAGCGGTAACCCGAACCATCAGCAGCATGAAAGACTGCCATATTGCGCCCGAAAGTCCCCAGCAAGCTTCTGGCCTTGTTGGGGTTTTTCAGTGAAAACGCAGGGTGATCCATCGCCGCTTTGATCTGAGCCAGCGTATCCGGCAACTGGGATGCTGCAATAAAGGCAAAATATTTATCCATCACCAGTGCTTCAGAACGCCATTGCCGATCAAAAGCAGCCAAACATTCACGCCGCGCATCACTGGCATGATCACGCAAGGCATTTAAGGCACCGATCTGATCCGACATATTATCCGCCACCAGATACTGCGCCTTGGCACTCTCTACCGGCCAGGCATCGGGCAAGCGACATAACATGGCCAGCGCCAGATTTTTCAATGCGCGCTTGCCGGCATCTTGTGGACGGTAGTCGCGCGTCTGGTTCAGCTTCAGCGTCTCATGCCATTCACCTCGCAGCGCCTGCGCCAGTTGGGCCAATACACTCTCGCGTACCGTATGAATCAGCGACGGATCCGCATCCGTCACCATCTCGAGAATATCGGCCTCACCGGGCAAACTCAACATCAGCGCCTTGAAAGCCCCATCCAATGTCAGGTCGGTCAGTATTGCACGCAGTGCAGTCACCATACCCGCCGGCAGCTGCAGCTTGCGCCCGGCCACCGCATCTGCAAGCAGGCGTATAAAGACCCGCTCGGACAATTTCTGCCCGGCTTCCCAGCGGCAGAAACTATCGGTGTCATGCATCATCAAAAAGGCTAGCTCGTCATCGCGCCAGTTGTATTCCAGTTTGACCGGGGCGGAGAATCCGCGCAACAGGGATGGCACCGGCGCAGCGTCCATGCCGACAAAACGGAAGGTCTGGCAGCGCCCCCTGATATCCAGCACCCGCGTGCTAGCCCCGGCTTCGGCCTCACCCTCCATCTGCAGCGGCAAATCCTTGCCATCACGCCCAACCAGTCCCATCGCCAGCGGAATATGCAGTGGCAAACTGTCTTTTTGGCCTGCAATCACCGGCGTGTGCTGACGCACAGTCAGACTGAATACTTGCTGTGACGCATGGTACTCACTCTCCACCGCCAGCACCGGCGTGCCCGCCTGGCTGTACCACAAGGCAAACTGTTCCAGATCGGCACCATTGGCATCCGCCATTGCGGCGCGAAAATCATCACAAGTTACCGCCTGGCCGTCATGGCGTTTGAAATAGAGTGCCATACCTTTCTGGAAGCCTGTTTCACCCAGTAGGGTATGGTACATCCTGACAACTTCGGCACCTTTCTCATACACCGTCATGGTATAGAAGTTGTTCATCTCGATATAAGAGGCCGGGCGGATAGGATGCGCAGTCGGGCCGGCATCTTCAGGAAACTGCAAGGCACGCAAGGATTTGACGTCTTCGATGCGCTTGACTGCGCGACTCCCCATGTCGGCTGAAAACGCCTGATCACGGAAAACGGTCAGGCCTTCCTTGAGCGAAAGCTGGAACCAGTCGCGGCAGGTCACGCGGTTGCCGGTCCAGTTATGGAAATACTCGTGACCTATCACCGCCTCGACACCCTCGAAGTCCGCATCGGTCGCGGTGTCCTGACGTGCCAATACATATTTGGTGTTGAATATATTGAGGCCCTTGTTCTCCATCGCCCCCATATTGAAGTCGCCCACGGCAACAATCATATAGATATCAAGATCGTACTCGAGGCCAAAACGTGCTTCATCCCACTGCATGGCACGCTTGAGGGAGTCCATTGCATATTGCGATTTATCCAGATCGGCGGGGTCGGTCCAGACTTCCAGCGCGACGGCACGGCCGCTGCGAGTAGTAAACCTATCCTTAAGCGCAGATAAACGCCCGGCTACCAGTGCAAACAGATAAGCCGGCTTTTTGTACGGATCGACCCACTTCACCCAGTGGCGTTTCTTGTCGAGCATCCCTTCACCCACCTTATTGCCGTTGGACAGCAGCACCGGATAGGCCTGTTTGTCGGCAATCATGGTGGTGGTGAATTTGGCCATGACATCGGGCCGGTCAAGATAATAGGTAATCTTGCGAAAGCCTTCGGGCTCGCACTGGGTAAACAGGTTGCCGCCGGAAGCATACAAACCCATCAGGCTGGTATTGGCTGCAGGCTCGATCTGGGTTTCGACTTCAAGGATAAAGCTGTCCGGTACATCGGAAATCGTCAGTGTCTCGCCTTGCAACTGATAGCGCGAGGCATCCAGCTTTTCACCATCCAGCACCAACGCCACCAAACAGGCAGAACCATCCAGAACCAGCGCCGCACCCTTATCGCCATCGGCTTTACGGCGCATGACCAGACGCGACAGCACCTTGGTCGCGACAGCGCCAATATCGAAAGTCAAATCAATCTTGTCGATCAGAAAAGCGGGCACCTGATAGTCAGACAGATATTTGATATCTCTTTGCGAACCCATGCATTATCTCCCAAGCTTTTTGAGCTTCTATTATTCCAGCCAGCCACCACCGTCATTTTGCAACAGCAGGCGACACGTATCGGCAGTTTCATCCTGCAGAACCACCTCGAAAACCATCAGTTCATCGCGCCTAAAGACATGCAGCGTCAGCGTGTCACCCGTGCGATAGCGTGCCAGCGTCTTATCCAGATCTGCAGACTTCAGGCCATCGACAGCCAGCAGCACATCGCCGGCAGACAGCCCGGCATCCTGCGCCGCGCCGCCATCCCACACCTGAAGCAAACGGACACCCAGAGGATCTGCGGCGTATTTTACCCCGAGAACGGCGCGCGGACGCGGTGAAAACCCGGCCTCGATCACGCTTCCCCTGTCGGAAGCCGACTCGGCTGGCGTCAGGCTCAACTGCAGTCCCTGCGAAGGCAACAACTCGGCCAAGGGCAAATCGGCACAACTTCTGAGCGCCAGATCAAAAAATGGCATCAAGTCCAGCCCGCTAACCTCGCAGGCCAGCGCCCCCCATGCCTGTTCACCGATACCCTGCCCGTTTTGCTGCCAACGCTGCCATAAGGCACGCATCACATCATCCAGAGAGCGGCGGCCGCAGGTATCGCGCCGGATCAATAAATCCAGAGCCAGGGCAGCCAAGGCTCCTTTGGCGTAATAGCTGACAATGGCATTGGGACTGTTCTCATCCTGACGGTAATACTTGGTCCACGCATCGAAGCTCGAGTCTTCCAGCGTTTGCTTCATGCGGCCGCTACCCCGCTCTACCGCAGTCATGGTTTTAGCCAGTAGCCCAAGGTAGCGTTTCTTATCGATTAAGCCGCAACGCACCAGCGTCAAATCATCGTAATAAGAGGTAATACCCTCAAATGCCCATAACAAGCGGGTATG
The DNA here is from genome assembly GCF_051659485.1 of Craterilacuibacter sp. Lineage (NCBI taxonomy): Bacteria > Pseudomonadati > Pseudomonadota > Betaproteobacteria > Neisseriales > Neisseriaceae > Craterilacuibacter > Craterilacuibacter sp. The sequence goes on from NZ_JBOFOO010000182.1 coordinate 3,815, forward strand.
GTTTTCCTGCGTCAGGTCATAAGGCGTGAATGCGGCCGGCTTGATCCGCTTCACATTCCAGCTATGGAAGTATTCGTGACTGATCAGGCCCAGCAACTGCAGATAAGCATCGCTGATGCCGTCATCGCCCTCCAGTGGCAAATCGTCGCGCCCGGCCATCAGCGCCGTACTGTTGCGGTGCTCCAGTCCGCCATACACATCACCGCCCACAAACAACATGAACAGGTAATCCGCAAAAGGAGCCGGCTCGCCAAACAGGCGGATCTGGTATTCACATATTTTTTGCGTGTCACGCGCCAGACGCTGGAGGTCGGCGTGGTGATGACGTCCGGAAATAACAAAGCGGTGCGCCACACCACAAGCGGTAAAACCGACCTCGCTTAATACGCCCATCTCGACCGGATGATCAATCAGCGCATCGTAATTTTCGGCCCGATAATGGCCAAAACCGGCCGGATCAACCTGAACAGACGGCAAGGCGGTGGCCAGCGACCAGCCTTTTGAAGCGGCACAGGCCGGCGCCGTGATCTCTAACAGATGCGCCTGCGCCTCCTGCCCAGCAACCATCAGGCACAGGCTGGACGCATTGAAAAAACCACGCTCGCCATCCAGATACGCGCCGCGCACCGAGAGGTCGAAAGCATAAACCTGATATTCCAGCACCAGCGGCGCGCAGACTGCGCCGGCCTGCCAACTGTGTTTATCCAGCTTGGTCAGCGCAACTGGCTGCCCGCCTGAATGTGCGTGCAATGCAACAATATGCCGGGAAAACTCGCGGATCATATAGCTGCCGGGAATCCAGGCCGGCAAACGGAAGACCTGCCCTTCGGCCGCAGGCACATCCACCGTCAAGGTAACAAAAAACAGGTGTGCGGCAGGCTGTGCCGCATGAATTTGATAGCGAATACCGTTGTTCATTGGACAGGAAATTTCCGTATTAGATAGCGAATACTGCCGCCTTTACACAAGATGGCAGATAAAAGTTTGACTTGCATCAAGAACCGATCGAAATATGACAATAAAATGCAAACTGTTCTGCTGCCGGTCATTTTAGAGCATGCCAGCCATAAAACCGGAAAACAGCTTGCGCATTGCACAAACCGGTCTGGCCGGAAGCTTGCCAATTGGATAGAATGCCGAGTTGAAGCAAAGGCTACTCAATAGCCTAAAAGCAATATCACGTGGAGCCAAAATACCGGCAACACAGGGTAAAACACACAAATGACATCATTTCAGTCGATTCTCAATAGGTAGCGGCTGAAAAATGAATGACATAAAAAATCGTTTTTGTTTGCAACCTTGGAGAATCGTTAATGGAAACGCAATCCACTTATAACTATAAGGTGGTGCGCCAGTTTGCCATCATGACCGTCGTGTGGGGTATCGTCGGCATGCTGGTAGGCGTAATCATTGCGGCACAGCTGGTATGGCCAGACCTGAATATCGGGCCCTGGCTACACTTTGGCCGCTTGCGCCCCCTGCACACCAATGCCGTGATTTTCGCCTTCGGCGGCTGCGGTCTGTTCGCTACCTCGTACTACGTGGTGCAGCGCACCTGTAACGTACGCCTGATCTCGGACAAGCTCGCCGCGTTCACCTTCTGGGGCTGGCAAACCGTCATCGTCCTGGCTGCAATCACCTTGCCACTGGGCTTCACCCAGGGCAAGGAATATGCCGAACTGGAATGGCCGATCGACATACTGATCACTGTCATCTGGGTGGCTTATGCCTTTGTGTTTTTCGGTACCATCGCGATCCGCAAGGTCAAGCATATCTACGTGGCCAACTGGTTCTATGGCGCCTTCATTCTGGCCGTTGCCCTGTTGCACATCGTCAACAACCTGTCCATTCCGGTATCGATGTGGAAGTCCTACTCGATCTACTCCGGCGCCGTCGATGCCATGGTGCAGTGGTGGTATGGCCACAATGCCGTGGGCTTCTTCCTGACAGCGGCCTTCCTGGGCATGATGTACTACTTCGTCCCCAAGCAGGCCGGTCGTCCGGTGTACTCCTACCGTCTGTCTGTGGTGCACTTCTGGGCACTGATCTTCACCTATATGTGGGCCGGCCCGCACCACCTGCATTACACCGCACTGCCTGACTGGACCCAGTCGCTAGGCATGGTGTTCTCGCTGATTCTGCTGGCACCTAGCTGGGGCGGCATGATCAACGGCGTGATGACCCTATCCGGCGCCTGGCACAAACTGCGCACCGACCCGATCCTGAAGTTCCTGGTGGTATCGCTGTCGTTCTACGGCATGTCGACCTTTGAAGGCCCGATGATGGCCATCAAAACCGTAAACGCCCTGTCGCACTATACCGACTGGACGATCGGCCACGTACACTCCGGCGCCTTGGGCTGGGTGGGCTTCATCACCATCGGTTCCATGTACTACCTGATTCCACGCCTGTTCGGCCGTGAAGAAATGCACAGCATCAAGCTGATCGAAGCCCACTTCTGGCTGGCCACTGTCGGTGTGGTGCTCTATATCGCCGCATTGTGGATTTCCGGCGTAATGCAGGGCCTGATGTGGCGTGCGCTCAACCCTGACGGCACCCTGACTTATGCGTTTGCCGAAGTTGTCAAAGTGACCTATCCGTACCACTTCGTACGCCTGTTGGGTGGCACGCTGTACCTGAGCGGCATGTTCCTGATGGCTTACAACGTGTACCGCACCGCGATCGTTGGCAAGCCGGTGGATGCCAAGATCCCGACTGTTGCTGCGCACGCTCACTAAGGGAACGAAGGAAACAACATGGAAAAGATCCAGAAACTGATCGAAGAGAAGGTTGGCTACCTGATCGTATTGACCTTCCTGGTCATCAGCGTGGCCGCCTTGGTTGAAATCGTGCCCTTGATGTTCATGAAGCAGACCACCGAACCGGTCGCAGGCGTCAAGCCTTACACCGCGCTACAACTGGCGGGGCGTGACATCTATATCCGCGAAGGCTGCTACAACTGCCACTCGCAGATGATACGTCCGTTCCGTGCCGAGACCGAACGCTATGGTCACTACTCGGTTGCCGGTGAGTCGGTCTACGACCATCCGTTCCAGTGGGGCTCCAAGCGTACCGGGCCGGATCTGGCACGTGTAGGCGGCCGCTATTCGGACGAATGGCATCGTGTACACATGATCAATCCGCGCGACGTGGTGCCGGAGTCGAATATGCCGGCGTTCCCTTGGTTGGCAAAAAATCTGGCTGATGCCGCCGCTGTTCCGGGCAAGATGGAAGCCATGCGCAAGGTCGGCGTGCCTTACACCGATGCCGAGATCGCCGGCGCCAGTGCCGAAGTAGAAGGCAAGTCGGAATTGGATGTGCTGATTGCCTACATGCAAGGCCTCGGTCTTGCGCTGAAGAACACACGCTGATCATGGACGGCGTTATTCTTTCGCGCGCTTTATTCACGGTGTTTTGCTTTACGATTTTCATCGTGATTTTGATCGGCGCCTACAGCAAGAAATCCAAACAGCGCTATGAAGAGGCAGGCATGCTGCCCTTCATGGATGATGAGCACACGCCGGAGCAGCAATCCGGCAAGGCTTCCACTGGAGCGAAGCAATGAGTAATTTCTGGAGTACCTACATCACCGTCATCGTGGTGCTCGGCATCGTCTGGGTGACGGCTATTCTGTTCAGCCAGTCC
>NZ_JBOFOO010000183.1:0-24320 GCF_051659485.1 Craterilacuibacter sp.
CTGCCCCATTTTTTTCGGTCATAGAAACCTCCGTGAGCACAGACAGTTTTATCGAATTCAGGAATGTCAGCTTTGCCTACGGTGAACGCAGCATCCTGAAAAACATCAACCTGAGCATCCCGCGCGGACGCTTTGTCGCCATTATGGGCGGCAGCGGCAGCGGCAAGACCACCTTGCTGCGCCTGATCTCGGGCCAGGTCCATCCACAACAGGGCGAGGTAATCGTCGATGGATGCCATGTCGAAAAAATGAGTAGCCGCGAGCTATTCGAGCACCGCCGCCGCATGGGGATGCTGTTCCAGTTCGGCGCGCTGTTTACCGACCTGTCGGTATTCGACAATGTGGCCTTCCCTATCCGTGAGCACACCCGGATGCCAGACAGCATGGTGCGCGATCTGGTGCTGATGAAGCTGGCCGCCGTGGGTTTGCGCGGCACCGAGCGCCTGATGCCGGCCGAACTGTCAGGCGGGATGTCGCGCCGCATCGCGCTGGCGCGCGCCATTGCGCTGGATCCGGCGCTGATGCTGTACGACGAGCCATTTACCGGTCTGGACCCGATCTCGCTGGGCGCGATCGCCCACCTGATCAAGAAACTCAGTGATGCGCTGGGGACTACTTCGGTGATGGTGACCCATGATGTCCAGCACTCGCTGAATATCGTCGACTATGTCTACTTTGTCGCCAATGGCGAGATCGTGGCCGAGGGCACACCCGATGAGGTACGCGCCTCCAGTTCGCCCTGGGTGCACCAGTTTGTCTATGGCGAAGCCGACGGACCGGTACAGCTGGCGTATCCGGCCAGCACTACGCTGGCCGACGATCTGGGCCTGACAGGAGACAATAATGCTTGATAGCCTGCTCTCGCCGCTACGCAGACTCGGCCACTGGGTGATCGAGGCCATCTGGCGCCTGGGGCTGATCAGCCGCTTTTTTGTGGCCATCCTGCTCAACTCCGGCCAAAGCCTGCTGCGCTTTCATCTGGTGATACGCGAAGTCTATTTTTCCGGCGTCTTGTCGCTGATCATCATCGTGGTGTCCGGCCTGTTCGTCGGCATGGTTCTTGGGCTGCAGGGCTATACCACGCTGGTGCGCTTTGGCTCGACCGATGCACTGGGCGCACTGGTAGCGCTGTCCTTGCTGCGCGAACTGGGGCCGGTCCTGGCTGCACTCTTGTTTGCCAGCCGTTCCGGCTCGGCCATGACCGCCGAAATCGGACTGATGAAAGCGACTGAACAACTGGATGCCATGAGCGTGATGGCGGTCAATCCTATCGCCCGTGTGGTGGCGCCGCGCTTCTGGGCCGGCGTGCTGTCGATGCCGGTACTGGCGGCACTCTTCAACGTAATGGGGATACTCGGCGGCTACTATGTCGGGGTCATCATGATAGGACTGGATAGCGGCAGCTACTGGTCGCAGATGCAAAACAATGTCGACCTGCACGTCGATGTGGTCAATGGCCTGATCAAAAGCCTGTTCTTCGGTGTCGCTGTCACCCTGATTGCCGTCTACGAAGGCTTTGACGCGACCCCTACTGCAGCCGGCGTATCGGCTGCCACTACCCGCACGGTGGTGACCTCGGCGCTGGTGATTCTGGCGCTTGATTTTGTCCTCACCGCCTTCATGTTCTAGCTTCGGAAAAAACCATCATGAAACGCTCCATCATCGATTTGTGGGTCGGCATCTTTGTCGCAATCGGCCTAGTTTCCATCGCCTTTCTGTCACTGAAAGTCGCGAACCTGACACCGCAAAGTGCAGACAAGAGCTATGCGCTCTATGCCGAATTCGACAATATCGGCGGCCTCAGGGTCAAAGCACCGGTCAAAGCGGCCGGGGTCTTGGTCGGACGGGTCAGCAGCATTGAGCTTGATACCAAAAACTATCAGGCCAAGGTCAATCTGGTCATAGACTCGCAGTACACATTCAGCCAGGACGTTAGTGCCGAAATCCTGACTGCCGGCTTGCTGGGTGAACAGTATATCGGCTTGGTACAAGGCGGCGACGAGGAAGATCTCAAGCCTGGCGGCCGTATTGCGCTGACCTCTTCGGCACTGGTGCTGGAGCAACTGATAGGCAAATTCATGACCAGCTTTGCCGAAGGTGGCGCAGCTAAAGAAGACACGCAGCCCTAAGCTCACATTTGCAGTACGACACCCCATCCATTACTCGGCAGCAGACCATGAAAAAACTACTGATCACGACCCTACTATTCCTCGGACTCTCCAACCCGGTGCTCGCAGCCGAATCGCCACTGGAGCTGATTCAGGACACCTCGACCCAAGTGCTGGACCTGCTGAAAAAAGATGACGGTAAAAACACCGGCAAAATCCGCACCCAAGTTGAGACTTTTGTCATTCCCAAGTTCGATTTTACCCGCATGACGGCGCTGGCCGTGGGCCGCGGCTGGCGTGAGGCGACGCCAGAGCAAAAAGACGCTTTGGCACGCGAGTTCCAGATCATGCTGGTACGCACCTATTCCGGTACCATGACGCGCTTCAAGAATGCATCGGTCAGCATCAAGCCCAGTGTGATTATGAATAACGAAGGCCGCGAAGCCACCGTCAAGTCGGAAATCTCGGTCAATAACAGCAATGGCAACAAACCGGTCAACGTCGACTACGTACTGTACAAGACGACACAGGGCTGGAAAGTATTCAATGTCAGCGTGGAAGGCGCCAGTCTGGTCACCGTCTACCGTAACCAGTTCAGCGATGAAATCCGCAAAGGCGGTCTGGACGGCCTGATCCGCAGCCTGCGGGACAAGAATGCCAAGCTCGCGCGTGGCAGTGCGGCCTGATGGCGGAAAAAAACGCAATGGCAGCCCGTACGGTGCAGCCGGCAGAGCTGACCATGCTGACGGTTGCACATGCTCTCAAGCGCCTGTCGGCCGAGCTGAATAGCCATGACAGCCTGCATCTGGATTTGTCAGCGCTAACGCGTGCCGATTCGGCCGCTTTAGCGCTGCTGTTCGAACTGGCACGCCAGGCTAAAGTCAAAGGGAAATGCTTCACCCTGTACGGTATGCCCGAGCCACTGCTGAGCCTGGCCCGCCTGTATGGCGCAGAGGCATTACTGGATAACCTCTTGGAGCACGCAGCATGAAGTCCTTGCGCCTGTTCACTGCGCTTACCGTACTGTCGTTGTCGGCCTGTGCCAGCAACCCGAACAGCCCGTATGACCCGTACGAGCCTTTCAACCGCTCGATGTACAGTTTCAATACGTCGCTGGATCGCAATGTGCTCAAGCCTGCAGCCGAAGGCTACCGCATGGTGACGCCGCGCCCCTTACGCACCGCCGTCGGCAATTTCTACGGCAACCTGCAGGATGTATTCAGCATCCTGAACAACACCCTGCGCGCCGAACCGGAAAAAGCACTCAACGATTTAATGCGCGTCAGCATCAACTCGACTTTCGGCCTGTTCGGCCTGATCGATATCGCCACCCCGGCCGGCCTCGTCAAAAACCGTACGACGCTGGGCGATACTTTTGCCACTTGGGGCTGGAAGCAGAGCGACTACCTGATGCTGCCCTTCTTCGGCCCGTCCACCGTACGTGACAGCTCCGGTCTTGGCGTCTCGCTGGCCATCCCCGGCCCCGAAAAGCTGGTCTACAGCACGCCTACCGAAGCCGTCGGCTTCTATGGCCTCTATGGCATCAATGAACGTGAACGCCTGCTGGGACTGGAAAAACAGCTGGACGAGTCGTCACTGGATGCCTACACCTTTACCCGTGATGCCTATATGCAGATGCGGGCCAAAAAAACGGGTACACAGCTGCCACAAGACCCGGACGACGAAGAGATCAATATCGATGATCTGGTCGGAGACCCACAGGACCCTGCGGCATCAGCTCCCGCAGCGAGCACTCAGCCCCTACCAATCCCCGCGCCAGTACAGCCCTGATCGTCTGCATCAGACGGTAGCAAGCCAAATACCTTGAGCAAAAAAATGCCCCTGACGATCAGGGGCATTTTTATCTACAGCGCGTCCAGCTCAGGGCTGTGTTTGCGGACTGTCCCAGCCCCCACCCAAAGCCTTGTACAGATTGATAGCTGCCTGCAGCTGATCCAGACGGGCACTCACCAGTTGCAACTCGGCCTGATACGAACCCCGCTCGGAATCCAGCACCTCAAGATAGCTGGAATAGCCGTTATCGTAACGCAGCCGCGCCAGACGCAAGCTTTCCTGCAAGGCCTGCAGCTGGGTGAACAAGGCGGCCTGACGGTCACGCGATGTCTGCGTGAACGACAAGGCATCCAGCGTCTCGCCAAAAGCACTTTGTATCGCCAGCTCGTAGGTAGCCAATGCCTGCTTCTGCTGTGCGCTTGCGGCATCCACTCCGGCCCCGGTCTTGCCCCAGTCAAAGATAGGCATGGCCAGATTGGTTGCAAAACTCCAGGTACGCATCGGGCCGCTGAACAGCGTGTCCAGCGCCGTGCTTTGCGAACCCAGTGCACCGGTCAGACCGATAGTCGGGAAGTAAGCCGCGCGTGCCACACCGATACGGGCATTGGCCGCCTTCAGCTGCTGTTCGGCCGCCCGCAGATCGGGCCTACGCATCAATAGATCGGATGGCAAACCGGCGGGAATATCAACCGGCACCTGTAAAGCGGCCACTGCGCCACGTGCAATCTTGCTATCGACCAAAGCACGCGGCGAACGCCCCAATAAGATCGCCAGAGCATTTTCGGTCTGGATCACCGACTGTTGCAGCGATGGCACGCCTGCCCGTGCCGAGGCGGCTTCGGCCTCGGCCTGACGATAGGTCAGCTCGGAGGTGACGCCACCTTCGAAGCGGCGCTTATTGATGCGCAAACCCTCTTCACGCGATACCAGCGTACGGCGGGTAATATCGAGCTGGGCGTCGTAGGCACGCAACTGGAAATAGGCCTGCGCCACACTGGCCGAAATCGACAAGCGGGTCGCATCGCGGGTGTACTCGGAGGCAGCCAGATTAGCCAGTGCCGCTTCATTGGCACGCCTGAGCTTGCCCCACAAGTCCAGCTCCCAGCTCAGCACGCCATTGGCAGTGCGCGCATCGGACAGCTGCGAACCGCCGGCGGAATCCGCCGAGGTGCGGCCACGCTGGAAACCGGCGTTGGCCGACAGCTGCGGCACCAGATTAGCGCGCGCGATACCGGCCTGGGCACGGGCTTCATCCACACGCGCCACGGCTTGTGCCAGATTGCGGTTATAAACCAGTGCTTCGTCGACCAGTTTATCCAGCACCGGGTCGTTGAACGACTTCCACCAGTCCTGCACAACGATCATCTGGGCTGCGGCCGGGGCCTGCGCCCCGGATTGCCAGGCTCCCGGCATTTCCACCACCGGTCTAGTGTAGTCGGGGCCAACCGCGCAGCCGGTCAGCGCGATGGCGATCCATAGCGGCAGACTTTTAATGAGCATCGGTAGACTCCTTGATTTCAGTGCCGGCTTCATCCGGCACCTGGTAATGGTCCTTGCCCTTGTTCGATGCCTTCATGATCAACAGGAAGAAGAGCGGAATAAAGAATACCGCGATAAAGGTCGCTGCCAGCATACCGCCGATCACACCGGTACCGATGGCATGGCGACTGGCCGAACCCGCACCGGACGAAATCGCCAATGGCACAACGCCCAGAATAAAGGCCAGCGAGGTCATCACGATAGGGCGGAAACGCAGCTTGGCCGCTTCCATCGCCGAGTCGAACAGGCTCTCTCCTTCTTCGAACTTCATCACCGCAAACTCGACAATCAGAATGGCGTTCTTCGCCGCCAGACCGATCAGCGCCACCAGCGCCACCTGGAAGTAGATGTCGTTCTGCAGACCGCGCAGCCAAGTGGCCATAATCGCACCGAACAGCGCAAACGGTACCGCAGTCAGCACCGCAATCGGCAAGGTCCAGCGCTCGTACTGAGCGGCCAGGATCAGGAACACCATGATCATGCCAAAGCCGAACACCATAAAGGTCGAACCGCTGGTGGACTGCTCCTGATAGGCACTGCCACTCCACGACAGCGAATAGTCAGCAGGCAGCACTTCCTTGGCCACCTCTTCCATCGCGATCAACGACTCGCCCGAGCTATACCCCTGCGCCGGACCACCGACTACCTTAGCGGCAGGGAAGGCATTGAAACGCTCCATGGTTTGCGGACCGGTACCCATTTCTACCGTCACCAGCGAGGTCAGCGGGATCATGTCGCCATTGGCCGAGCGCACATAGATATTACGCAGGTCATCGATCTTGGAACGGAACTCCTCTTCGGATTGCAACTGCACCTTGTAGATACGGCCGAACTTATTGAAGTCGTTCACATACAGCGAACCAAAAGTGCTCTGCATGGTGTCGAACACCTGATTGACCTGTACGCCGTAGGCCACCGTTTTCTCGCGGTCAAGCTTGACGTTGATCTGCGGCACATCGGCCGAGAAGGTGGTCGACAGGCCCGCCAACTCCGGACGCTTGGAGGCTGCGGCGATCAGCTTCTTCACCTGTACGCTCATCTCTTCCGGAGATGCGCCACCACGGCTCTGGATATAGGCTTCAAAACCACCGGTCGACGACATGCCGGCGATCGGTGGCGGATTAAACGCCAGCACTACACCTTCCGGAATCTTCGCTCCCAGTTTGAAAATATCCCCTATCACGGCAAAGGCGGATTGATCGGCAGACTTGCGCTCACTCCACGGCTTGAGTGTCACAAAGCTGACACCCGAGTTGGTCTTGTTGCCGCCGGACAGAATATCGAAGCCGGCAAAGTTCATCACCACCTTGACGGCCGGATTTTTCTGCAGATCCGCGCCCATCTTGTCCATAGTGTCTGCCGTACGCGACAGCGAGGCACCATCGGGCAGGATCACGGCACCAATCACATAGCCCTGGTCTTCCTCCGGCGCCAAGGAACCTGGCACCATGGTGAACAGGCCGGCGGTGATGGCTATCATGCCGCCGAACATCACGAAGGCAACAAAAGAACGCTTCAGCAAAAAGCGCACGCCCGAGGTGTAGTGGTCGGTTATTTTGTCAAAAAACCGATTAAACGCAGCAAAGAAGCGGTTAGGCTCCTGATGCCCTTCTTTCAGCAAGATCGCACACAAGGCTGGCGTCAGCGTCAGCGCGACGATACCGGAAATGGTCACCGACACGGCAATGGTAATGGCGAACTGCTTGTACATCTGGCCGGCGATACCGCCCAGGAAGGCGACCGGCAGGAACACCGATACCAGCACCAGTACGATAGCCACCACCGGACCCGCCACCTCCTCCATCGCCTTGATAGAAGCCTGCTTCGGCGGCAATTTCTCGGTTCGCATGATACGTTCGACGTTTTCCAGCACCACGATCGCATCATCGACCACGATACCGATAGCCAGCACCATGCCGAACAGGGTCAGCGTATTGATGGAGAAACCCAGCGCATACATGCCGGCAAAGGTACCGATAATCGACACCGGCACCGCGAGGCAAGGAATCAAGGTCGCACGCCAGTTCTGCAAGAACAGGTACACCACCAGGAACACCAGCACCATGGCTTCGGCAAAGGTTTTGTATACCTCCTCAATCGACACGCGTACAAAATCGGTGGTGTCATAAGGAATGGAATACTCCAGCCCGCCTGGGAAGCTTTGCGACAACCTGGCCATGGTCGCATTGACCGCATCGGCCACCGCCAGCTGGTTGGCACCCGGCGACAGATAGATCCCCACCGGCACGGTAGGCAGGCCGTTATACGTCCCCTTGAAGTCGTAGTTCAGCGCACCCAGTTCGACCCGAGCCACGTCTTTCAGACGCAGGTTGGAGCCATCCGGGTTCGAGCGCACGATGATGTTCTCGAACTCGGTGACATCGGTCAGACGGCCTTGCGTCGTCACCGTGTAGGTGAAGTCGCTCGGCTTCTCCATCGGTTCCGCGCCAACCTTGCCCGCAGCGTACTGCGCATTCTGCTGGTTGATGGCAGTGGAAATATCCGATGGCGTCAGCTTGAGCTTGGCCAGTTGGTCGGGCTTGAGCCAGACCCGCATCGCGTAGTCTTGCGACGCGAAGTTGACCACGCTACCCACACCGGGAATGCGCTTGAGCTCATCGACAATATTCAGCGTGGCGTAGTTGCTGATAAACAGCGTGTCGTAACGCTTGTCCGGCGACACCAGCGCGATAATCTGCAACATCGCGGTCGACTGTTTGGTCACAGTCACGCCCTGACGGCGCACTTCCTGCGGCAACTGTGTCAGCGCCGACTGCACGCGGTTATTGACGTCGATGGTCGCCTGGTCCGGGTCGGTACCGATCTTGAAGCTGACATTCAACTTCAAGACGCCGTTACTCGAGCTGGACGACTGCAGGTAAATCATGCTCTCGACGCCGTTGATCGACTGCTCCAGCGGGGACGCGACGGTGTCGGCGATCACCTGGGCCGAAGCGCCAGGATAGGTAGCCTGCACCTGTACCACCGGCGGCACAATGTCCGGATACTGCTCGACCGGCAATGCCGAAATGGCAGCCAGACCTGCCAGCATCATGATCAGCGAGATCACCGTGGCAAAGATAGGACGCCTGATAAAGAAGGCAGAAAACATAGGGTCAGACTCCTTTTATCAGCCTTGGGCCTGAGCGACAGGTGCGGAAGCGGCAGGCTTGCTGCCAGCCTCATGCGGCGTCAGCGGAGCACCCGGACGTAGCTTGAGGATGTTGTCGACCACCACGCGATCGCCCTTGGCCAGACCACTACCGATCACGAAGTCGGCACCAACCTGATCGATCACCTCGACCGGACGTGGTTCGGCCTTGCCATCCTTATTCACCGTCCACACCAGCTTGCCCTGCTGCGTAGTCAGCACCGCTACCTGAGGCACGGTAATCGCATTGACGCGCTCGGCCCCCGTGAGCGTCACACGCACGAACTGCCCCGGCAACAACATGCCTTGCGGGTTGGCGAACTGGGCACGACTGCTGATGGTACCGGTATTGGTATTCACCACATTGTCGGAGAAGTTGATCTTGCCGATCTGGTCAAAGGTCGAACCATCAGACATGTTGACCGATACCTGATAGGCATTCTGTGCCGGCACACGAATCCGGCCTTCGTCGATATCACGGCGCAGTTTCTGCGCTTCGTTATCCGAGAAAGAGAAATTCACATAGATAGGATTAAGCTGCGAAATACGGGTCAGCATGCTGTTGGGGCTCACCAGACTGCCTTCGGAGACCACATCCAGACTGGTCAGGCCGGAGATTGGGGCAGTGACTTTGGTGTAGCCCAGATTGATCTGCGCCTGCTTGAGCGTAGCGCGCGCCGACTCGACCGCCGCCTTGCCGCTTTCATAGGCGGCCAGGGCATTATCGCGGTCCTGCTGGCTGACGGCATTTTCCTTGAACAGCGGCAGCACGCGGTCATAGGTGCGTTTGGCCTGGTTATAGTTGGCCTCCTGCACCGCCAGGCTGCCCTTGGCCTGATCCACCGCCGCGATATAGGTATCGGGACTGATCTCGAACAGGGTATCGCCCTGCTTGACGCGACGCCCTTCGACAAAATTGCGGTGCAGCAGGATACCCTCGACGCGAGCGCGTACCTGAACCTCACGGAAACCCGCAGCCTGGCCGGCATATTCGAAGGTCAGCGGAATATCCTTGGGCTGTATGGACACCACGGATACCGGCATAGGCGGCATCGCGCCCTGTTTGCCTGCCGCGCCTTCATCCTTGCCACAAGCCATCAGGCTGGCCGCAACGGCTGTTAGCAACAGCCAAGTAACGGGTCTTTTCATTTTTATACTCGATAGTGACATGTTGTCTTCCTCGGAAACAGATACCCAAACCATACACATATCTTTCCCAGAATAGATTACATATTGTGTTTTTGGAGATGGGCTGCATTTTACATACATACAAGCATGAATGTAAAATGGCAAAAAGCTTGTTTCTACATTCCGCTATACCATCAAGCGACGGGTCAATATTTGTGGCGCCTGATACGCGCAACAACACTCTGATAAAAAAAACAGGTAGCCATGGCCAGAAAAACCAAAGAAGAAGCAGAACAAACCCGGCAAAAATTACTGGAAACAGCCGCTCTGCTGTTCTGGGAGAAAGGCGTCAGCCATACTTCACTCGCTGACATAGCCAATGCCGCAGGGCTGACTCGCGGTGCCATCTACTGGCACTTCAAGGACAAGCTCGACCTGTTCTGCGCCATGAGTCAACAAGTGGTACCGCCCTACCACCATATATACGACACCATGGAGCGCAACGCCTTAGACAATGCGGCTCACAGTCTGTGGCGCGGCAGTCTCGAAATTATGACAACCGTCAGTCAGTCGCCCGACATCCGCCGCATTCTCGGTATTCTATTTTTTCGTTGCGAGTATGTAGGCGAGTTGCAGTCGCTGCAGATCGAGAATCTGGACTGGATCCGCCAACTGCAGCAGCGCCTGATCTGCATCATCCAACTAGCCCAGCAGCAGGGGCAACTCAAGCTGGGCATTGATCCGGTAGCTGCGGCTATCGCCTGGCAGGCACAACTGCGCGGACTGGTCCAATTCAGCCTGTTATTGCCGGATACGCCCTTATTACAGAGCCAGCCCGAGAGCCTGTTAAAGCCCTATTTTTCGGGGGTTTTCAAGCGAGACTGCTGGCTGGTGCACGACTGACGCAGCGGACCGATTCCGGCTATAATGCCGGTCTTTGCCCGTTGCGGCCTTATGACTCCTGCCATTGAAATCCAGTCTGTCAGCAAGACTTACGGCGCCCTGCAGGCGCTGGACAAGGTCAGTTTCCGCGTAGAGGCGGGCGAGTTTTTCGCCCTGCTTGGCCCCAACGGGGCCGGCAAGACCACGCTGATATCGGCCATGGCAGGCCTGTCGCGCCAAAGCAGCGGCCATATCCGCATTCTTGGCCACGACACCATCAGCGCCGCTTATCAGGCACGCAAAACCTTGGGCGTGGTTCCACAAGAGCTGGTATTCGACCCCTTCCTCTCGGTGCGTGAAAGCCTGCGTTTCCAGTCCGGCTACTTCGGCCTCAAGCACAACGATAACTGGCTGGACGAGTTGTTGCACAAGCTGGGTTTGAGCGATAAGGCGAATAGCAATATGCGCGCCCTGTCCGGCGGCATGAAGCGCCGGGTGATGGTCGCTCAGGCCCTAGTACACCGCCCGCCTGTCATTGTGCTGGACGAACCGACCGCGGGTGTCGATGTCGAGCTCAGACAGAGCCTGTGGGCCTTTGTGCGCGAACTGAACGAAGCCGGCCACACCATCGTACTGACCACGCATTATCTGGAAGAAGCCGAAGCGCTGTGCAAGCGCATCGCCATGCTGAAAAACGGCAAGCTGATCGCACTGGAAGAAAAAAGCACGCTACTGGCTCACAGCAATGAACGCGACGTCTCGTTCAAACTGTCGGCCGAGCTGCCGGACAGCCTGCTGGCGCTGAAAGTGCGCGATGAGGGTGCCCGTGTAGTGCTGCGCCTGCCGCAAATTGCCCATATCGAGCAGGTACTGGCGACCTTACGCCAGGCCAATATCGAAGTACGCGAAATGACGGTGATAGAAACCGATCTGGAAAGCGTATTTGTACGCATGATGCAAGGAGGGAAAGCCTGATGCAGGGGTTTTACACGCTGTTCAGGAAAGAGATCCTGCGCTTCTGGAAGGTCGCATTTCAGACCGTAGCAGCACCGGTGCTCACCGCACTGATGTACCAGCTGATCTTCTCGCATGTAATGAGCCGCCATATCGACGTTTATCCCGGCATCAGCTACACCGCCTTCCTGATCCCGGGCCTCGCCATGATGTCGATGACACAAAATGCCTTTGCCAACGGCTCCAGCAGTCTGATCCAGTCCAAGATCACCGGCAATATCGTTTTTCTACTACTGTCCCCGCTGGGGCCCTTGCAGTTTTTTGCCGCCTATCTCGCGGCCGCCATCGTGCGCGGCCTAGTGGTTGGCCTCGGGGTGATCGCCATTACCGCCTGGTTCGGCATGCCGCTACCGCAAGCGCCATTATGGATATTGGCCTTTGCCTTGCTAGGCTGTGGCGTACTGGGCGCACTGGGTATTATTGCCGGCATCTGGGCGGAAAAATTCGACCAGCTGGCGGCTTTCCAGAATTTCATTATCCTGCCGCTGACTTTTTTGTCCGGCGTGTTTTACTCGATAGATAGCCTGCCGCCCTTGTGGCGTACTGTTTCGCATTTAAACCCGGTCTTCTACATGATAGACGGCTTCCGCTACGGATTTTTCGGCCAGTCCGACGTCGATCCCTGGCTGGCGCTCGGTGTCGTGGGGCTGAGTTTTATTCTTCTTTCCTCGCTTGGTTTGTGGATGATCAAAGTCGGCTACAAGCTACGCCATTAAGATACTTTTTTAGGAATGTTCCGGACTATGGTTTCTCCTGACTACATCAAGCAATTGATCACCGCCTCGCTCACCTGCCCGCATATCGAGGTAGAAGGCGATGATGGCACCCATTTTTCGGCGGTCATCGTCAGCCCGGAATTCTCCGGCCGCAACCGCGTACAACAGCACCAGCTGGTCTATAAGGCCTTGGGCGACCGTATGCGTGACGAAATCCACGCCCTTTCGATGAAAACTTTCAGCCCCGAAGAGTGGGCTGAGCAACAAGGCTGAACCATGGAAAAACTGATTATTCGCGGCAATGGCCCGCTCAATGGCGAAATTCCGGTTTCCGGCGCCAAAAATGCGGCGCTGCCTATTCTGTGCGCCAGCCTGCTGACTGCAGGCACCATGCGTTACAGCAATGTCCCCATGCTGCGCGATGTAGCCACCACACAGAAACTGCTGCAAGGCATGGGCGTGCGGGTAATGACCGACAATGTGCATGAAGTCGAAATCACCGCCAATCAGATCGATACGCTAGTTGCACCTTACGAGCTAGTGAAAACCATGCGCGCATCCATTCTGGTGCTGGGCCCGACACTGGCCCGCTTCGGCGAAGCTTCCGTTTCGCTGCCAGGCGGCTGTGCCATCGGCTCGCGCCCGGTTGACCAGCACATCAAAGGGCTGGTTGCCATGGGCGCCGAAGTCTCGATCGAACACGGCTACGTCAAGGCACGCGCCAAGCGTCTGCGCGGCGCAACTATCGTCATGGACATGGTCACCGTCACCGGCACCGAAAACCTGCTGATGGCCGCTACGCTGGCCGATGGTGTCACCGTACTGGAAAATGCCGCCCGCGAACCTGAAGTCTGCGATCTCGCGCATTGCCTGAACAAGATGGGTGCCAAGATCAGCGGTATCGGCAGCGACCGTCTGGTCATCGAAGGTGTAGAGGCGCTGCACGGCGCCGAATACGCCATCATGCCGGACCGCATCGAAGCGGGTACCTTCCTGATCGCCGGCGCCATGACGCAAGGCCATATCATCCTGCGCCATGCCGCACCCAAAGGCATGGAGGCCATCCTCGACAAGCTGGTTGAAGCAGGCGCCATTATCGAGTGCGGTGACGACTGGATCTCGCTGGATATGAAGCGTCGCCCGAAATCGGTCAATATCCGCACCCTGCCCTACCCGGCCTTCCCGACCGATATGCAGGCGCAGTTCATGACCCTCAACACCATCGCCGACGGTGCGGCCATGGTGACCGAGACTATCTTCGAAAACCGTTTCATGCATGTGCCGGAACTCAAGCGCATGGGTGCCAACATCGAGACCGAAGGCAACACTGCAGTGATCCGTGGCGTGGAACGCCTGTCTGGCGCCACCGTCATGGCCACCGACTTGCGTGCCTCGGCCAGTCTGGTCATTGCCGGCCTGATTGCCGACGGCGAAACGATCGTTGAGCGCATTTACCACCTCGACCGTGGCTATGAGCACATCGAGCGTAAACTCGGGGCAGTCGGCGCGCTGATAGAGCGCGTCAGCTAAACTAGGCCTTGCCTGATGCCAGCCCGCTTGATGCGGGCTTTTTTACGTCTGCAATGTAGCAAAAATACCACATCAAACAGCGGCCGACACCGCTGATGGTTGCCCACCCTGCCACAAAAAACCAATAAGCATATTTACAAAAAGTTAACGATTACTTTAGTATTAATCATCAATTTACTTAAACGCTGCGGTCTCACAAATGGCACACTCAGCACTTGAGTTTACACTTCAAACATCGAGTCGCCATTGAGCCACCCATTTTCCGGCTGCTGTGATTTCTGTCGCCACCCTGCAGCCCAAGGCATACACTACTGCTCGCTACAGATAGAGCATATTTTTTACGTCTGCCTGCGTCCGCTATGCCAGGAATTTGCCAGCATAGGCTGCGAAAGGCTGGATCAACTGACGCCAGCGTACCGACTGGTCAACCGCACCATTGCAAGATTTGTACTCACCGCAGCAACCCCCGTCGCCGGGCACGAGACAGCATAAACACACTGGCTCAAGCCGGGAAAATCACGCAAAAAGCCCCTGCAAGCACTGCTTGCAGGGGCTTTTAAACTCGGACCATTCAGGACTGGGTAGACTGAATAGCCGTCAGGGCAATGGTGTAGACGATATCATCCACCAGCGCACCACGCGACAAGTCGTTTACCGGCTTGCGCAGGCCTTGCAGCATAGGGCCAACCGAGACCACGCCGGCAGAACGCTGCACCGCCTTGTAGGTGGTGTTGCCGGTATTCAGATCCGGGAATACAAATACATTGGCACGACCGGCAACCAGGCTGTCCGGCGCCTTCTGGCGACCAACCGACTCGACCGACGCCGCGTCATACTGCATCGGACCATCTATCATCAGGTCGGGACGCTTTTCCTTGGCCAGACGGGTCGCCTCACGTACCTTCTCCACATCATCACCGGTACCGGAAGCACCGGTCGAGTATGAGATCATCGCTACGCGCGGTTCGATACCAAAAGACTTGGCGGAATCAGCCGACTGAATGGCGATATCGCACAGTTGCTCGGCGCTAGGGTCCGGGTTGATGGCGCAGTCACCATAGACCAGCACCTGATCCGGCATCAGCATAAAGAACACGCTGGATACGATGGAAGCACCCGGTGCGGTCTTGATCAACTGCAGCGCAGGCCGCACGGTATTGGCCGTAGTATGCACCGCACCGGAGACCAGGCCGTCGACTTCGCCCAGCGCCAGCATCATGGTGCCCATCATGACCGTGTCTTCCAGCAGCTTCTCGGCCTGTGGCGCAGTCAGCCCCTTGGACTTGCGCAGCTCGACCATAGGGCCGACATAGCGGTTAAGCACGACTTCCGGATCGATAATCTCGATATCAGCCGGCAATACCACGCCTTGGGCGTCGGCAACCTGATGGATGCGCGCCGGATTACCCAGCAGTACGCAGCGGGCAATGCCCTTCTCGTGGCAGATAGCCGCAGCCTGCAAGGTGCGCGGCTCGTCACCTTCCGGCAGTACGATGCGCTTATTAGCACGACGGGCAATCTCGACCAGACGATGACGGAAAGCAGGCGGCGGCATACGCAGCTCGGTCGGTTCGCCTATCTTGGCCTTGAGGCCGGCGGTCATGGTGTGCTCGGCCATAAAGTCGATCACTTGCTCCATGCGCTCGGTGTCATCGGCTGCAACATGGACATTCAATGCCGCCAGCAGCGAGCTGGTTTCGAAAGTGTCACGCTCGGTCGACAAAATAGGCAGGCCCGCCAGTTTGGCCGACTCGATCAGCGGAGCGACTTTTGCAGCCACAGGTTCGCCACATGTCAGCAGCAGACCGGCCAGCGGAACGCCACGCAGGGTCGCCAGCGCCGTCGCCAGAATCACGTCGGAACGGTCGCCCGGCGTCACCACCAGTGCGCCCGGGCGCAGGCGGTCTATCATGTTTTCCACGGCGCGCGCCGCCACGACCACTTCATGCACACGCGAGCGGGCGATGTTGCCCGCGTGATCGATCTTGAGCGCCAACGGCGATGCCAGATCCAGCAGGCGCACCGCATTCAGGCGCGCTTCGAAAGGTACCGTAGCCAGCAAAGGCAACGGTGGCGCGATACGGCCCAGATTCTGCAACAACTGCATGCCTTCGGCACCAACCGGCATCTTGTTGAGCATGACACCGGCCAGATCGACCTGTGC
Organism: Craterilacuibacter sp.; assembly: GCF_051659485.1. NCBI lineage: Bacteria > Pseudomonadati > Pseudomonadota > Betaproteobacteria > Neisseriales > Neisseriaceae > Craterilacuibacter > Craterilacuibacter sp. The sequence goes on from NZ_JBOFOO010000183.1 coordinate 16,027, forward strand.
ATCGCTGTAGTTGCGCTGTGCCAGCGTAATTGCTTCGAAAATGTCGCGCGCATCGCGGCGAGCGGCCGAGATAGCCAGAATCAGGTCGGCCGTCAGTGTCTTGGCCAGCTCCAGATTGAGCTCATTGGCCAGCGGCACATCGGAGCCCGGGATCAGGCCTTCAACCAGTACGACATCGTGCGTCAACACCACAGGCGCGACATTCTGCACGACTTCTTCCATCAGGTCGGACAGCTTGCCCTCGCGCAACAAGGCTTCGGCGCGGGCGAAGGAGATCGCCTCCGGTGCCTCGATGCCGCACAGGGAACGGACAAAGTGGGTCGACAGATCAGGACCATTACCCGGCTGGGCAATCGGTTTGGCAAAACCGACCTTGATGCCCTCGCGCTCTAGCGAACGCACCAGACCCAGGCCCAGCGAGGTCAGACCGGCATCGTGACCAACCGGTGCCAGAAAAAATATCTTTTGCATGGAACAAGCCTTTCTTGTGGCTGCAAAACATGAACCCGCTTGCGCGGGTTCATGTTTCATCCTAGTTCGTGATTCAGGCAGTGATACCGGCCAATAGCGCGGTGTCGCAGGCGATCATGAATTCTTCGTTGGTATTGATGACCATCGCTTTAGGGCCGTTGCCGCGGCTGATCACGCCGGCCTTGCCGCGGATGCAGCGATCGTTGGCGTCGGCATCGACTTCGATACCGAAGGTTGCCAGCTTGGCCAGCGTCATCGCACGCAGCTTGTTGCTGTTCTCGCCGATGCCGCCGGTAAAGACCACGGCATCCAGACGGTCAAGCGAAGTGGCCAGACCACCGATATGGCGGGCCAGACGGTGAGCGAAGACATCCAGTGCAACCATGGCGCCTTCATGGCCTTCGGCTGCAGCTTCTTCCAGCGTACGGCAGTCATTGGATAGCTCGGACAAGCCCAGCAGACCGCTTTCCTTATTCAACAGCTTGTCGATGCCGGCCAGATCCAGACCCAGCTTGTCACCAATATAAACCAGGCTGCCCGGGTCCACATCACCGGAACGGGTACCCATGACCAGGCCTTCCAGCGGGGTCATGCCCATGGTGGTGTCTACACTCTCGCCGTTTTTGATCGCGGCAGCAGAAGCACCGTTACCCAAGTGGGCAATCACGATACCGTGATTAGCCGCATCCAGGCCCAGTTCGGCCACGGCAGCGGCGGCAACAAAGCGGTGACTGGTGCCATGGGCGCCATAGCGGCGCACACCGTGGTCGCGATACAGCTTCATCGGCAAGGCGTACAGATAGGCGGCACGCGGCATGGTCTGATGGAAAGCGGTATCAAAGACAGCGACTTGCGGCAACGATGGCAGGCAGGCGCGGGAAACGCGGATACCCAGCAGGTGGGCCGGATTATGCAGCGGCGCCAGCGCGGCGCATGCTTCGATTGCGGCTTCAACTTCAGGGGTAATCAGTGCCGAAGCATGGAAATGCTCGCCGCCATGCACCACGCGATGGCCGATGGCCAGGACGCTATCGAGTTCGCCACGGGCACGGATATGTTCGATCACAGCTTCCAGTGCCTGATCGTGAGCACCACCTGCGATCGCCAGCGTCTCTTTCTTGCCGTCGGCCTTGAAGATTACACGCGAATCGGCATCTCCCAGGCACTCGGCCAGACCGGACAAGGTCGGCTCTTCGGCGCCAACAGGGAACAGACCGAACTTGAGCGACGAGCTGCCGCAGTTGATAACAAGGATCAGGGATTGGCTCATGGTATAGCTTTCAATAAACAACAAATTAGGGGAGTCGAACCAGGCTGCGCGAGGCGCAGGCGCTTAGCTGACAAAAAAACCGCGGGCGGCAAACTGGCTGCGTACACGTGCGACACACTCGGCAGTCGGCGGCGCGGTGTCGGCCAGCTCGTACGTCATGCCGAGTTCGGTCCACTTGCTCTGGCCCAGTTGATGAAAAGGCAGGACTTCAACACGCTCGACCACGCTACCCAATGTAGCCACAAAATCCGCCAGACGTTCGACATCCTCGAAACCGTCGGTCAGATCGGGCACCAGTACATAGCGTATCCACATCTTCTTGCCCATTTCGGCCATGCGCCGGGCAAAATCCAGCGTAGGCTGCAGCGGCTGGGCAGTGATTTTCTGGTATTGCACCGGGTCGCTATGCTTGATGTCCAGCATCACCAGATCTACCGCATCGAACCAGCTATCGGGCAAGCCCGTATGCAGATAGCCCTGGGTATCCAGCGTGGTATGCAGGCCAAAGCGTTCTTTGGCGCCCTTGAATACGGCACCGACAAAGTCAGGCTGCATCATAGGCTCGCCACCGGAAATGGTGACGCCACCGGCAAATTTGAGGAAGCCGGCGTAGGGCTTGAGCTCGGCCAGCGCATCGTCCACGCTGATCTCGCGCCCATGGTGCAGCTTCCAGGTATCCGGGTTGTGGCAATACAGGCAGCGGAACTGACAGCCCGAAGTGAAGAACACAAAACGTACGCCCGGTCCATCGACAGCCGCACCGGTTTCCAGGGAATGAATATAGCCCTTCACTGCAGCGGGTTCGGCCACCATATTGATGGGCGTTTCGGTAACAGGCGTCGTCATGAATGTCCTTAATCTAAATAACAGCGGGCGGCTTTCGCCGCCCGCCAGAACCAGCTTCCCGTCAGGGAAACCCGAGCTTACATCTTGCCGTGGAAAGTACGGTTAATGACGTCAAGCTGCTGCTCACGCGTCAGCTTGACGAAGTTCACCGCATAGCCCGACACGCGCACGGTCAGCTGTGGGTACTCTTCCGGATGTTCCATCGCGTCGATCAGCGTTTCACGATTGAACACGTTGACGTTGACGTGGAAGCCACCGGCAGCCGCGTAGCCATCCAGGCAGTTAGCCAGGTTACGGATACGCTCTTCAGCAGTGTGGCCCAAGGCATCCGGCGTTGCCGACGAAGTCCAGCTGATGCCGTCCAGTGCCGCGTCATACGGAATCTTGGCAACCGAAGCACCCGAAGCGACAAAGCCCTTCACATCACGGCCGTTCATCGGGTTGGCACCCGGCGAGAACGGCTCGCCCGAGCGGCGACCACATGGCGTATTGCCGGTCTTCTTGCCGTACACCACATTGGAGGTGATGGTCAGTACCGACTGGGTCGGCATGGCATTACGGTAGAAGTGAGGCTGGGCCTTGATCTTCTCCATAAAGGTTTCGGTCAGCCATACCGCGATACTGTCGGCACGGTCATCGTTATTGCCGTAAGCCGGGTATTCGCCTTCGATCTTGTAATCGACAGCTAGGCCGTCTTCATTACGGATCACGTGAACCTTGGCGTGCTTGATGGCGGACAGCGAGTCGGCAGCCACCGACAGACCGGCAATACCGCAAGCCATGGTGCGCAGGATGTCGCGATCGTGCAGCGCCATCTCGATACGCTCGTACGAGTACTTGTCATGCATGTAATGGATCGCGTTTAGCGCGTCGACGTAGGTCTTGACGACCCAATCCATCATCGGCAGGAACTTTTCCATCACTTCGTCGTAGTCCAGCACATCGCCCTTGAGCGGCTCGTAACCGCGTGCAATCACGGCACCGCTTTTCTCGTCTACGCCACCGTTGATTGCGTACAACAGGGTCTTGCCCAAGTTGGCACGGGCGCCGAAGAACTGCATCTGCTTGCCGATAGCCATGGCGGATACGCAGCAGGCGATACCGTAGTCGTCACCCCACTTCGGTACCATCAGATCATCGTTTTCGTACTGGATAGCCGAGGTATCGATCGAAACCTTGGCACAGAAATCCTTGAAGCCGCGTGGCAATTTAGGCGACCACAGTACAGTCAGGTTAGGCTCTGGAGCCGGGCCCAGGTTGTACAGGGTATTCAGGAAGCGGAAGCTGGACTTGGTCACCAGGGTACGGCCATCCAGACCCATACCGCCGATGGATTCTGTCACCCAGGTCGGATCACCCGAGAACAAGGCATCGTAGTCAGGCGTACGCAGGAAGCGGACGATGCGCAGCTTGATCACCAGATCGTCGATCATTTCCTGGGCAACTTCTTCGGTCAGTACACCGGCCTTGAGATCGCGCTCGATATAAACATCGAGGAAGGTCGAGACACGACCGAAGCTCATCGCGGCGCCATTCTGCTCCTTGACGGCAGCCAGATAGGCGAAGTAGGTCCACTGGATCGCTTCGCGTGCGGTCGTAGCCGGACGGGCGATGTCGTAGCCGTACTTGGCAGCCATGACTTTGAGTTCGTTCAGTGCACGATACTGCTCGGAGCACTCTTCACGCAGGCGGATCACATCGTCGGTCATCGGCGGCTTGATCGCCATCCAGTCCTTCTTGCGCTCGGCCATCAGGAAGTCGACGCCATACAGGGCAACACGGCGATAGTCACCGATGATACGGCCACGGCCATAAGCATCCGGCAGACCGGTGATGACACCGGATTTGCGTGCGGCCAGAATTTCCGGGGTGTAAGCATCGAACACACCCTGGTTATGGCTCTTGCGATACTTTTCCCAGATTTCCTTAACAACAGGGTCAATCTTGAAGCCGAAAGCTTCCAGACCGTTTTCAACCATGCGCAAACCGCCATTAGGCATGATGGCGCGCTTGAGTGGTGCATCGGTCTGCAAGCCAACGATCAGCTCGTTCTTCTCGTCGATATAACCGGCATCGTGCGCAGTGATGCTGGCGCCGCGATCGGCGGAGACATCCAGTACACCTTTTGCGCGCTCTTCTTTCAGTAGGACGGACAGCGTGTCCCAGATGCCTTGAGTACGTGCAGTGGCGCCAGCCAGAAAGGCGGCGTCGCCTTCGTAAGGGGTCATGTTGTTCTGGATAAAGTCACGCACATCCACGCGTGCCTGCCAGTCACCGGCAGCAAACTCTCTCCAAGGATCAACAGCCAGCATTTCCTTATTTACAGCGTCCATCTTTTGCGTCTCCTAGTTCATCTTCGAACATAAATGTAACAAGCTGAGTTCATTTTAATTCGAAAACGAAAGCGATTACTTGATCTACGTCAAAAACAAATTTCTAAACACTACGAAAATAGCGCCTACAAAAATCGAAAAAACTGACGTTAACCATTGATAAGTAAGGATTTTAATACATAAGCGACACTAAACGCTAGATCTATCGATAGACTACACCTGTACACACATTCTGAAATATTCATTTCGAAATCGCAAAATGAATTTTCGATTTATTATCCAAACATATGGGCATAAGCCCTCACAATAGATTGACTATGAGCCACACCTATTCTCTCGACTATCTTGCCCAGCAAGCCACCAGCAAACGTAGCGTTCTACGCACTGCCACCGCCCGCTACTTCCTGTCGGCCGCATTTGCCGGCGCACTGATTGCACTCGTCCTTGCCGTCAGCATGCGTCTGGGCCAACTGCTGCACAGCAATGGCTCGCCCTACTATGCCGTCGCCTACTCGGCTTTTTTCGGTACCGCATTGGTCGCGATCATCGTATCCAAAACCGAACTGTTCACCAGTAATGTGATGTATATGGCTGTCGGCAAGCTAACCCACCGGATCAAGACGGGTGAAATGCTGGCCAGTTGGAGCACCGTCTACTTGGGCAACTTCGCCGGCATCCTGCTGTTTACGGTGGTGTGGATGCAGACTGGCGGCTTGGGAGACTATCCTGCCGACCATATTGCCAGCCAGATTGCTGCCGTCAAAACCAGCGCACCATTTATGAAGATTTTCTGGAAAGGCGTACTGTGTAACTGGATCATCTGCCTGGCCGTATGGCTACCGATGAAACTGGAAAACGAAATGGCAAAAATCGCACTTGTTTTTCTCTTGGTATTCGCCTTTTTCTTCTCCGGCTTCGAGCACAGCATCGCCAATATGGCTCTGTTCAGCCTGATTATTGCCCATGCCCCAGAATCGTTGACAATGGCCGATGTCTTGCACAACCTGGTACCGGCAACGCTGGGCAATATTGTCGGCGGCGGTGTCGGCGTCGCTCTACTGGCCTTCCTGCTGGAACGGCACACGCTCCCCTTCGCAGGCACACACCAAACAGCTAGCCATCAGTCCCGCGAAGGACTGGCTCAGCCTGGCGCCTGAGCCGCAGCGATCAAAGTGACAGCCGTGCCTGCCTGCGCACGGCTGTACCTGGCCATCCGGTTCACAATCACCAAGCAACAAACATCGCCCCGTCCAACCACCCTGCTAAACAACGCACGGCAAGCACCCCACTACTATCCCAGTATCCGGCCAGCCGTCAGGCACAAAAAAAGGGTTTGCAGCCTAAGCTACAAACCCATTATTTTTCAAAACCAATTACTTGGTGATGCGCCAGCCAGTTGACACGCCCCCGCTGAACTGCGAACCTTCCCGCTTAAAATTCACTTGCCATTACCTACCATGAAAATCACCCAAAACACTGCAGTCACCCTGCGAATGAAAGTCACAGACAATCGTGGCTTGGTCTACGAGGATGGCAAGACCCCTGTCTCCTACCTGCACGGCGATTACAATAACCTCTTTCCTAAAGTGGAAGCCGCACTTGAAGGCCAGGAGACAGGCTTTCAAACCACGCTGGAACTCGCTACCGAAGACACCTTCGGCGAACACGACGAGACCCTGGTCACCACCATGCCTAAGACCGAATTCGCGCCGGGCATCAAGGTAGGCGGCCAGATCCAACGCACCGGTCCGGATGGCAAATTGCGTTACTATTTCGTCACCAAGATCAAAGGCCCAACCGTATTACTGGATGGCAACCACCCACTTTGCGGAAAAACCCTGCGCTTCGCCCTCAAAGTTGTGGACGTACGTGCGGCAACCGCCGAGGAAATTGCCCACCAGCATGTGCATGGCGAGCACGGGCATCAGCACTGAGCCCCACACCACCCACTTGTTTACAAATAACTACAGATTTCAGCTAGTGGACTAGGCATCAGATACCAATGGACGAGTAAGATAGATAACGAGTACACCGATGCAGTGCAAGCGACGAAGCAACCACTAAAGACATTGAAACACGTACATTTAGCTCATGTACGTGTTTTAACATGGCTCTACTGAGCAACCATCCAGCCCCCTTACCAAACATCATTAACGAGGCGAAATCCATTCTGCTGCCTACATAGTGCCTACACAATCTACAACAACAGAAAAAGGACTTACAGCTTCCGCCGTAAGTCCTTGTTTTATTTGGTGGGCCCTATCGGACTTGAACCGATGACCAAAGGATTATGAGTCCTCTGCTCTAACCAACTGAGCTAAAGGCCCGATCGCAAGCGATTATACCAGAATTTCCGGCAAATGCAGCTTACTTACTGACCATTTGGTTCGTTGTCGAGAAAACTCTTCAGCCGCTCGGAACGTGTCGGATGGCGTAGCTTGCGCAATGCCTTAGCCTCAATCTGACGAATACGCTCACGCGTCACATCAAACTGCTTACCCACCTCTTCCAGCGTGTGATCAGTATTCATATCGATACCGAAGCGCATACGCAACACCTTGGCCTCACGCGGCGTCAACGACTCCAGCACTTCCTTGGTCGCCTCACGCAGGCTCGAATACATGGCCGCATCCGATGGCGTGATGGTCACCGAGTCTTCGATAAAGTCCCCCAGATGAGAATCATCGTCGTCACCGATCGGTGTTTCCATCGAGATCGGCTCCTTGGAGATTTTCATAATCTTGCGGATCTTCTCTTCCGGCATTTCCATGCGCTCAGCCAGTTCGGCCGGATCCGGCTCATGACCGGTTTCCTGCAGGATCTGGCGACTGATGCGATTCATCTTGTTGATGGTCTCGATCATGTGCACCGGGATGCGGATGGTACGCGCCTGATCGGCAATCGAACGCGTGATTGCCTGACGAATCCACCAAGTGGCATAAGTGGAGAACTTGTAACCACGGCGGTACTCGAATTTGTCCACCGCCTTCATCAGGCCAATGTTGCCTTCCTGAATAAGGTCAAGAAACTGCAGGCCACGGTTGGTGTATTTTTTGGCAATAGAGATCACCAGACGCAGGTTGGCCTCGATCATCTCGCGCTTGGCTAGGCGGGCTTTCTTTTCGCCTGCAGCCATCTGGCGGTTGATGTCTTTTAACGCAGGAATTGTCAGCATGGCTCGCGTCTGCACATTAGACAAACGTGTCTGGCGTTCGATCACCGCATGCTTGAAACGCTCCAGCGTCTCGGACCAAGCCTTGCCGGATTCAATCTCCTTCACCACCCAGTCGACATTGATCTCGTTACCGGGAAAGCTCTTGATGAAGTGGCTTCTTTCCATGCGTACCCGCTGTACGCAAATATCCTGAATTTCG
>NZ_JBOFOO010000184.1:0-7101 GCF_051659485.1 Craterilacuibacter sp.
GCGTTATAGCTGGCCTGCGCTTCATAGCTGTCGAGGATGGTGGCGGTGCCGACTTCAAAAGCCTTCTTGGCCTGCGCCAGCTGTTTTTCAAACGATTTTTTGGCTGCCTGCGTGGAGGACAGCGTGTCCTGTGCCAGCAAGACATCAAAGTAAGCGCGTGCCACATTCAGGATCAGCGCCTGCTCGGCCGCCGTATAACGGGTATTGGCCAGCGCGCTGGCAATCTTGCCTTTCTGGTAACCGGTCCAGGCACCGACATCGAATAGCGGCTGTTTCAGTTCGGCGCCCCAGCCATGGCTGCTGTAGCTACCGCTGGTGCCCGGTTCGATATCGTTGTTGCGGTTGATGCTGCCGGATAGACCAAGCTGTGGCAACAGCAGGGCACGGCCCTGATCGCGCTTTTCCAGCCCGGCGTTGCGCTCGGCCTTTTGTGCCGCGAAGCCTGAGTCATACTGGCGTGCCGCATACCATGCTTCCAGCAGATCGAAGGCCTGTGCCGGCATGGCCAGCGAGCCGGCCAGCAGCAAGGTGGCGAGCTTGGGGGCGGATGTTTTCATGCAGTCTCTCTGTCGTGATGCCCGGGATGGCGCAGCCTCAGCCAGCCCGGCAGGAATTAATTTATGCGACCGGACGCCGCACGCGGAACCACTGTGCGTACAGGGCCGGCAGAAATAGCAGCGTCAGCACGGTGGCGACCAGCAAGCCGCCCATGATGGCGACCGCCATCGGCCCCCAGAAGGTGCTGCGCGTCAGCGGTATCATCGCCAGAATCGCCGCCAGTGCCGTGAGCATGATAGGGCGGAAGCGCCTAACCGTGGAACCCACAATGGCTTCCCATGGCTCGATTCCCTCGCCAATGTCTTGCTCGATCTGGTCAACCAGAATCACCGAATTACGCATGATCATACCCGACAGTGCGATCACGCCCAGCATGGCGACAAAACCGAACGGTGCCGAGAAGGCGATCAGCGTCAGCGTCACGCCTATCATGCCCAGCGGCGCAGTCAGCAACACCATGATGCTGCGCTGGAAACTCTTGAGCTGCAGCATCAGCAAGGTCAGCACGATGACTAGCATCAGGGGGGCCACCTGATTGATGGCGGCCTGCGACTTCTGGCTGGCTTCCATCGAGCCGCCCAGCTCAAGGTGGTAACCCAGAGGCAGGGTTTTTTCCATCTCCTGCAGCTTGGGCCACAGTGCCCGCGAAATATCCGAGGCCTGGGTGCCATCCTGCGCATCGGCACGCACGGTGATGGTCGGCAAGCGGCCACGACGCCAGATGATGCTTTCTTCCGGTACATACTCGATATGGCCGATCTGCGACACCGGCACATAGCGGCCACTGGCTGTTTGTATCATCAAATCGCCCAGCAGGCCGACATCGAGTTGTTCATTTTTGTTAAGCCGTGCCACCACGCCCAGTGTGCGGTCACCTTCGCGGTAGTCGGTAATGGCCGCGCCCGAGATCAGCATCTGCAATTGCTGGGACAGGTTCTGGCTGGAAATGCCCAGTACCCGTGCCTTGTCCTGATCCAGCGTGATGCGCAGCGATTTAAGCTGCTCGCCCCAGTCGTTATTGACCTGACGGGTGCCCGGTTGGGCGCGCAACAAGTCTTCGACCCGCTTGGCGATGGCGCGGACCTCGGTATGATCCGGGCCCATCACGCGAAACTGCACCGGATAGCCGACCGGCGGGCCGTTCTCCAGCCTGACCACGCGGCCGCGCACCATGGGGAAATCATCGTCCAGCAGCTTGAATAGCTTGCTGCGTACCGCCTCGCGGCTTTTCTCGTCGTGCGTCATCACCATCAGCTGGGCGTAGTTGAGGTGTTGCTGTTGCTGGTCCAGCGACAGGTAAAAGCGCGGGCTGCCACCACCGACATAGCTGGTGACGCTGGCGATATTTTTGTCGCCCTTGAGCAGGGCTTCCAGCTTCTGGGTTTCGCGCTCGGTCGCCTCGAAACTGGCGCCTTGCGGCAACCACAAATCGACCATCAGCTCGACCCGGTTGGACGCCGGGAAGAACTGCTGCTGCACAAACAGTTTGAATGCCACCAAAGACAGGATGAAAGTGGCAAAAGTCGCCGCGATCACCAGCTTGCGGTGCGCGAGGCACCAGTCTACCGTGCGGCGGAATTTAAGATAGAAAGGCTTGTGATAGACGTCCTGATGGCTGCTGCCATGCTTGTGTTCCGGCAGGAGTATAAAGCCCAGATACGGGGTAAATATCACCGCCACCACCCATGACAGTACCAGCGCGATGCCGACCACGGCAAACAGGCTGAATACGTATTCTCCGGCATTGGATTTGGCCAGGCCGACGGGCAGGAAGGTCACGGCGGTAATCAGGGTGCCGGTCAGCATCGGGAAGGCGGTGCTGGTGTAGGCGAAGGTGGCCGCCTGAAAGCGGTTCCAGCCTTGCTCCAGCTTGAGCGACATCATCTCGACGGCAATGATGGCATCGTCCACCAGCAAACCCAGTGCGATGATGAGCGAGCCCAGCGAGATACGCTGCAGATCTATCTTGAGGAAATACATGGCGATAAAGGTCATCGCCAGCACCAGCGGAATCGACAGCGCCACTACCACGCCCGGACGCCAGCCCAGGCTGAAAAAGCTGACCGCCAGTACGATCACGACCGCTTCCAGCAGCGAGCGCATGAATTCATTGACCGCACTTTTCACGACTTTAGGCTGGTCGGAAATGGCCTGTACCTCGACACCCAGCGGCAGCTTGCCTTCGATGACCTGCATGCGTTCGACCAGCGCCGCGCCGAATTTCAGCACGTCGCCGCCATCTTTCATGCTGACGGCCAGACCCAGCGCCGGTTGGCCATTAAAGCGCATGCGCAAGACCGGCGGGTCGACGTAGCCACGGGATACCCGGGCGATATCGCCCAGCCGGAAAGTCTTGCCGCCGGCGATGATGGGGGTGTCGGCCACGGCGGTGACCGAATCGAAGGCGCCGCTTGGGCGTACCCATACCCGTTCGCTGGCAGTATGGAATTCGCCGGCCGGGCGGGTGGCATTCTGTTCGGCCAAAGCCGCCCAGATGACACGGGCGTCCAGGCCCAGCATCGCCAGCTTGGCCGTATCCAGATCAACATAGATGCGCTCTTCCTGAGCGCCGACAAACTCGGCCTTGCCGATATCGGGCACCCGCAGGATTTCCTGACGCGCAGTGTCTACATAGCGGCGCAGTTCTTCATAGCTGTAACCATCGCCGGTAAAGGCGTAGATATTGCCGTAGGTATCGCCGAACTCGTCGTTGAAGAACGGGCCTTTGACATCGGCCGGCAGCGTATGGCGGATGTCGCCCAGCTTCTTTCTGACCTGATACCAGTAATCCTTGACCTTCTTCGGGTCTACGCCTTCGCGCAGATTGAGGATGAACTGGGCTTCACCGGGCTTGGTATAGCTCTTGATGTACTCCAGATCGCCCATTTCCTGCAGCTTGCGTTCTATCTTGTCGGTGACCTGCTGCTCCATTTCCAGCGTGCCGGCCCCCGGCCAGACGACGCGTACCATCATCGCCTTGAAGGTGAACTCCGGGTCTTCTTTTTGTCCTAGCTGCGCATAGCACCAGACGCCGGCCAGCATCAGGATTACGATCAAATAGCGTACCAGCGGCTGGTTTTTTAGCGCCCATTCCGAAAGGTTGAGTCTCATCGTGTTCCCTTATGGCTGGAGCAGCTTGATGGACTGGCCATCGCGTAATAGATGTACGCCGGCCGTGACCACCCGCTCGCCGGGCTGTAAACCGCCGGACAGGGTGGCGCCTTCACCGTCTAGCTTGGCGATCGTGACCGCACGCTGTTTGACGCTGAGCGTCTTGCCATTCACCACCCAGACATAGTGCTTGCCGCCGGTGTCGAGAATAGCCGACAGAGGCAGACGCAAGCCCTGGCTTGCGCTCGCCGGCAAGGCGACGCGGGCCGTCTGCCCCAGCTGCAATTTGGCATCCGCTGCGAGTACGCGTACACGGGCGGCGTAGGTCCGGGTTGCCGGGTCGGCATCACCGGCCAGTTCTCGCAGCTCGCCCGGGTATTGCTGCTGGTTGTGCCACAGGGTGATGGTCAGTGCCTTGCTGCTGCGCATCTTGTCCAGCGCATTTTCCGGCACCTGAATGGCCACCTCGCGCTCGCCATCGGCTGCCAGTTTGGCAACCGGCTGGCCGGCGGTGACGACCAGACCCGGCTCGGCCGAAATTTCACTGATCACGCCGTCGGCGTCGGCATTTAATACCGCGTAGCCTGCCTGATTGCCCGAGACGCCGGCTTGTGCGCCGGCTTGTTTCATGCGTGCGCGCGCCGCTTCCAGCGCACTTTGTTGCCGGTCAAATTGGGCCTGGCTGATAAAGGATTGCTTGAGCAGTTCGCGTGAACGGGCAAGATCGGCTTCCTGCTGGATGAGTTCAGCGCGGGCAGCGGACAGGGCGGCCTGCTTGGCGGCAAGATCCAGCGTGTAGTCGCTGGCATCCAGCCGGGCGAGCGGCTGGCCTTTTTTGACCTGTTCGCCGGCACTGACATAGCGCTCGACGACTTTTCCGGGCACGCGAAAGGCAAGGCGGCTCTCGTGGCGCGCACGCACTTCACCGGCGTAGCTACCGCCCTGCTGGGCGCTGCTGCCACCGGCTAGCAGGGTTCTGACCGGACGGATGTCGGGTGTCGGTTCCGCTTTTTTTCCACAGGCGCTTACGATGCCGATAAGGGCACCAGCCAGCAGCCATTGTTGCCATCCTTTGTTCATTGCCGTTTCTTCCTTGTTAGCTTGTACTTGTTGTTTTGTGGCTGAGGCCGGCCAGTACCAGTTGCAGCGCGGCTTCCAGCCTTTTTTTGGGGTCTTCGCGGTCAGTCTCGCAGCCGGCGACGCAGGCAAAAGAATGGCGCCAGATCATGGTCATCAAGAGCGGGGACAATAGGGCATCTACGGCGGCTTCGGCATCGCCGGCGACAAATTCGCCGCTGTCCATGCCGCTCTGAACCAGACGACGGGCGATGGCGCGGCTACGCATGATGACTTCATCATGGTAAAAGCGGGCCAGTTCAGGGAAATTGACGGCTTCCGCCACCATTAGCTTGCACAGGCCGGCAAGCGGCGTACGGCCGACGTCATCCCACCATTTGAGCAACAGCAGGCGGATCAGTACGGCCGGATGGCCGCTATAGTCGTGGCTCAGGTGTTCCATGTCGGCGACCCGCTCCAGCAGCTTTTCACGCACCACGGCCTTGAGGATTTCTTCCTTGGAGGCGAAGTACAGATAGGGTGTGCCCTTGGTGACGCCGGCAGCGCGGGCAATGTCGTCTATTTTGGTGGCGCTATAGCCCTTCTCGACAAACAGCCCGAGTGCCGCATCGAGAATCTCGGCCGGGCGCACCTCTTTACGCCTTTGCCAGCGTGCCGCTTGCATCTCGCTCATGGCGTCTTTCTGAATCCGGATTTATTAATCTGGCGACTCTAATTGCATGTCTTTTTTTTTGCAATTAATAAATGCATTTTCACTAGCTGATGTGGGTAAAATAAGCACAACTGTTGTTTGAAACGGAGACTCTGCTATGCATACGCCTGCTGCCGATAAGGCATCCATCCTGTCCGAGGCGCTGCCTTATATACGCCGCTTCGCCGGCAAGACCCTGGTCATCAAGTACGGCGGCAATGCCATGACCGACGATAAGTTGAAAGAAGATTTTGCCAAGGACGTGGTGCTGCTCAAGCTGGTGGGGATGAACCCGGTGGTGGTGCATGGCGGCGGGCCGCAGATCAATGAGTTGCTGGCACGGGTAGGCAAGGCCGGCGAGTTTATCCAGGGGATGCGGGTCACCGATGCCGAGACCATGGACGTGGTCGAGATGGTGCTGGGCGGCTTGGTGAACAAGGAAATCGTCTCGCTGATCAACCAGCATGGCGGCAAGGCCGTGGGGCTGACAGGCAAGGACGGGCACTTTATCCGTGCCAAAAAGCTGCTACTGCCCTCCATGACTGACGAAGCGCCTATCGATATCGGTCAGGTCGGCGAGGTCGACAGCATTGATCCGTCCTTGGTAGCGCTGCTGGATACTCAGGATTTTATTCCCGTCATCGCCCCCATCGGTGTCGGCTTGAATGGCGAAGCCTACAACATCAATGCCGATCTGGTGGCCGGCAAGCTGGCGGAAACGCTGGGGGCGGAAAAACTGATCCTGATGACCAATACTCCGGGCGTGCTGGACAAGGATGGCGAGCTATTGACCAATCTGACTGCGGCGCAAGTCGATGCCTTATTTGCCGATGGCACCATACACGGCGGCATGCTGCCCAAAATTGCTTCGGCACTGGACGCGGCCAGAAGCGGTGTTGGCGCGGTGCATATCATCGATGGCCGGGTACCGCATGCCCTGCTGCTGGAGGTGATGACGGCTGCCGGCGTGGGCACCATGATACGGGCGGCCTGAGCCGTTTTTCTGCAGCCGGGATTCGGGATGGTGTGTGGCATCGTGGAAGGGGCTGCTGTTAGCATCGCCCCGATTCCCGATTCCCGATTCCCAATTCTCGATTCTCGATTCTTACGCAAATTTCCCGTGCCGCTTGCGTGCCCTTCCTATACTCATGACATGAGCGTCGTGAACGGGGGGTAAATCATGCAGACTGTTCGTCAATTACTGGCCGGCAAGGCCAGCCGCAAGCTGGTCTATGTCGGTTCGGAGGTGTCGGTATTAACGGCACTGAAGGTGATGGCCGAGGAAAATGTAGGCGCGGTGCTGGTGATGGGGGGCGGACAGATCGTGGGTATTTTCTCCGAGCGTGATTACGCCAGACGCGTCATTCTCGAGGGGCGCTCGTCAGCCACGACGCTGGTCAGCGAGATCATGACCAGCAAGGTGATCTGTGTCGGCCCGGGGCAAACCGTCGCCGAGTGCATGGCGCTGATGACGGAAAAGCGCATCCGCCATTTGCCGGTGATGAGCGGCGAGGAGATCGAAGGCATCATCTCGATTGGCGATGTAGTGCATGCCACCATAGTCGAGCAGCAGTTTGTGATTGACCAGTTGGTGCATTACATCAATAACGTGCCGCCGCAGGTGGCTTGAAGCAGTCAAAACCCGGGGCAGGCCTTGTTGCAAA
>NZ_JBOFOO010000185.1:0-3176 GCF_051659485.1 Craterilacuibacter sp.
CCCTGTTGCTGGCGCTAGGCGCCTGCAGCAGCACACCGGCCTACCCGCCGATACCGGCCGGCCATTACCGCGTACAAGCGGGGGACACCCTGTACCGCATTGCGCGCAATAACGGGCGCAGCGTCAGCGAGCTACGCAGTTGGAACCGCTTGCCCGGCAACGCCATCAATGTAGGACAGGTGCTGCGCATCATGCCGCCTCCGCGCTATGCCGCCAGCCGCCCACCCGCCGCTTCCCGACCCGGCAAGCCGGCGGCAATACCGGTAAAACCCGCGCCCAAACCAGTCGTCGCCAGCGGCATTTCACTGGGCTGGCCGGCCAAGGGCAAGCTGATACAGGGTTTCAGCAGCCGCAACAAGGGCATCGATATTGCCGGTAACAGCGGCGATGCCATTCTCGCTGCGGCAGCCGGCAAGGTGGTCTACGCAGGGCAAGGCATACGCGCCTACGGCAACCTCGTCATCATCAAGCATAACGAGTCTTTCCTTAGCGCTTACGCCCATAACCAGACACTCCGGGTACGGGAAGGCGATAGCGTGAAACGCGGCCAACAGATCGCCAGCATGGGCAGCAGCGGCACCGACCGCAGCAAGCTGCACTTCGAATTACGCTACCGCGGGCAGGCAGTGGACCCGATGCCTTATCTTAAATAAGAGCCGGGAGCCGGGAGCCGGGAGCCGGGAGCCGGGAGCCGGGAGCCGGGAGCCGGGAGCCGGGAGCCGGGAGCCGGGAGCCGGGAGCCGGGAGCCGGGAGCCGATTTCAGCGTGATGAAAAAAATGCCGCCAAGTCAAGTCCCTATTCCCTATTCCCTATTCCCTATTCCCTATTCCCTATTCCGCCGCCTCCCAGCCACGCCACCACCCCCTGCCCTGCGGCACGGCCGGTCGCGAAGCAGGCGGTCAGCAAATAGCCACCGGTGGGGGCTTCCCAATCCAGCATCTCGCCGGCGCAAAATACACCGGGGAGTTTGGCTAGCATCAGCCGGGCATCCAGCCCGTCAAAGATGACGCCACCGGCGCTACTGATGGCCTCGTCCAGCGGACGCGCGGCATGCACGCGTACCGGCACGGCCTTGATGGCGGCAGCCAGTGCCGTCGTATCATTAAATACATCTTTGGGCAGGCACTCGCGCAGCAAGGCGGTTTTTGCCCCCTTGAGCCCGACCCGGCTTTGCAGGTGGCTGGATAGCGAACGCGAGCCGCGTGGATGGCAAACTTCCTCCTGCACCCGTGCGGCACTTCTATCCGGTACCAGATCGAGATAAAACGTCGCATCGCCATCGCGGGCTATCAGTTCGCGCAAATTGGCCGACAAGGCATAGATCAGGCTGCCTTCTACCCCGCTTTGCGTCAGCACCAGACCGCCGCGGCGGGTCGTGGTCTGGCCCTCGCTATCCGTCAGGGTAATGGCAATCGATTTGAGCGCCTCGCCGGCAAACTTATCGGCAAAAAATGGCGACCAGTCCGCATCAAAGCCGCAATTGGATGGCTGCAAAGGCGCGACCGCTACGCCTTTGCCCTGCAAAGGCGCGACCCAGGCACCATCCGAGCCCAGCTTTTGCCAACTACCTCCGCCCATGGCCAATACCACGGCATCGGCGCGAATATGCACCTCGCCTTCCGGGCTCGCAAACACCAGCTCGCCGTCCTCGTTCCAGCCCTGCCAGCGATGGCGCGGATGAAAATTTACCCCGCTCGCGCGCAGACGTGCCAGCCATGCACGCAGCAAGGGTGCGGCCTTCATTTCGCGCGGGAAAACCTTGCCCGAGCTGCCAACGAAGGTCTCTACCCCCAAGCCATGTACCCATGCCCGCAGCGCCGCCGCATCAAAAGCATCCAGCCAGGGCTTGAGCACATTCGCGCGCTTGCCATAACGCGCGACAAAGTCGGGCCACGGCTCGGAATGGGTAATATTCATGCCGCCCACGCCAGCCAGCAAAAACTTGCGCCCGACCGAGGGCATGGCGTCGTACACATCCACCGCCAGCCCGGCGCCGGCTATCTGCTCTGCCGCCATCAGCCCGGCAGGGCCTCCACCGATAATGGCGACACGGGGGCGGGATGGCGAATGGGGCATGGCGGGGCTCTCTGAAAATGAAGCACGGCCTGGAAACCAGGCCGTGCGGGATGAAGCGGGAGATTCTAAACCAGTTCAACGATCGAACAGTACCCCGATAGAAGAAAACAGCCGGGCAAAATCATCCTCCCGTCCGGGCAGCGCTCCATCTGGCGTCAGCCGGTCAAACAGCTCGGGCAAGGCTTCGGCCATGACTTTGGCGGCATTAAGCGAGGTCGTCTCCATCATGTCGGCAAATTGCCCGACCGCGCCCTCACCCAGCGCAACATAGACATCTGCCGGCGTCAGCGGCAGGTTGCCACCGTTGTCCAGCCAGGAGTCCAGTACATTGCCAAGACCAATGTCGCGAAAGCGCTGCCCCAGCCCGCCCAAGCCGCCGTGATCATCCACCAGCGCCGCCAGGGCACGCATCACCGCATCATGCTTGCCCTCACCCGACATCAACTCGCCTAAACGGTCAAAGCATTTCATGATGCCCTCCGATCGCTATGACTTGCCGAACAAACCCTTGAGCAAGGATGAGCCCTGTGCCAACAGATCGCTATTTCCGGCCGGCAACTCGCCATTCGGCGTCAGCGTATCGACCAGTTGCGGCAGCGCCGTCGCCAAAGACTGCGCGACTTGCGAGGTATCCAGCCCTATTTTCCCGGCCAGCGCCGCGATCTGCTCATTGCCCAGCACCTGTTCGATCTGCGATGCGGCAATGGCCTGATTGTCGCCGGTAGAAATCCACGACGACACGACATCACCGAGGCCGCCTTGCTGGAATTTTTCCACCAGCCCGCCCAGCCCCCCGTTTTGCTCTAGCAGAGCCCCCATCGCCCCCATCAAGCCGCCCTGCCCTTCGGCTCCCTCCGTACTGCTGCCCAGCGCGCCGGTTAGTTGATCTAGCAGTCCCATGATGATCTTTCGCAAGTTGAGGAACTACCAGTCTAGTTTTGATTCGCCGGAAAACCAAAAAGCCCGCCTAAAAAGGCGGGCTTATCTCAGCGCAGTAACAGATTTCAGCAGCCCTTATCGCACTTGGGATCTGGATTCCGAATCAGCAAACGCACCAGCGTGCCACGTGGTTCGCGTACCGCGTCAGTACCGGTTGACA
>NZ_JBOFOO010000186.1:0-8255 GCF_051659485.1 Craterilacuibacter sp.
CACGCCTTCCCATCCCGAACAGGACCGTGAAACACCTTAGCGCCGATGATAGTGTGGCATTCGCCATGTGAAAGTAGGACACCGCCAGACGCCCCATTAGAAACCCCCCAACCAGCAATGGTTGGGGGGTTTTGCGTTGATATCGATAGAATCGAAAGCGAAAAAAAACCCTGTAGAAACAGGGCGTTGAGTAAAAATTTTTACACTTAATCTCGCAGGTACACCTCAAAACGGAATGTCGTCTTCCAGATCGCCCATTGGCGGTGCGGGCTGGCGTGGTGCCTGCTGGCGTGGTGCTGCCGGAGGGGTAGAAGGCGCGCTTGGACGGGCTGCACTACCGCCGTAGCCATATTCTTCGTCCATCGGGGCGCTACCACCTTCACGTTTGCCACCTTGCAGGCTTAGTTCATTGACGCGTACGTCCGGCGATACGCGCTTGAGGCCTTCTTTGTCTTGCCATTCGCGCAATGTCAACTGGCCGTAGACTGTAACTTGCTGGCCTTTGCTCAGGTAGTTTTTCAGCGTTTCGCCACGCTTGCCCCAGACTTGGCAGCTGAACCAGTTGGTCGTTTTGCGTTCGCCAAAACCAATATCGCTGGCAACGCGGAAGCTAAGGATGGGTTCGCCACTCGGGGTGTAACGTAGTTCTGCATCGGCAGCCAAGCGGCCGTCAAAAGTAATGCTATTCATGTCTGTCTCCGTTCAAATCATTATTTGCCGGTTGTTAGGCACCGGCGGCAGGCTTTGCCTGCCATCTGGTCGGGCCTCGAAAATCGAGCTTCAGTATGTTTCCTGAATCAAGCCTTGTACTGCAGCCTCATCCCAGCCTTGTTGTGCGACCTTGAGGTAGGCTACGCGTTCTTCCAGCAGTACGACAGCTTCGCGTACCCCAGGTAAAGCAGCAAGTTTTTGCGACAAAAGTTGTGCATCACCCTGCCAGTTGTCACCAATATGGAACATCATGGACTTGACGGGTAGCGGGGCGCGCATGCTTGCTGCAAGTACCAGCCAACTCGCCATAAGTATGCTGGTAAAGCCGAAAACTCCCGTGGTG
The DNA here is from genome assembly GCF_051659485.1 of Craterilacuibacter sp. NCBI lineage: Bacteria > Pseudomonadati > Pseudomonadota > Betaproteobacteria > Neisseriales > Neisseriaceae > Craterilacuibacter > Craterilacuibacter sp. The sequence continues at coordinate 1,055 of NZ_JBOFOO010000186.1, forward strand.
CCAGTGTGAGTGTAGAGCCAGCCGCCACCTGCTGCACCGAGAAAGAGGCCGAAAGATTGAGCGGTATTATACACGCCTATAGCGGTGCCTTTAGCGTCGGCAGGGGCGATCTTTGAAATGATGGAGGGTAGGGTCGCCTCCAGTATATTGAAGGCAATAAAGTAGAGTACCAGCCATGATACGATCTGCCAAAAGGTATCCAGTGCCGAGGCCATGCCTAATTGTGCGACAGTCATGACGCCAACCGCAGCAACAAATACCTGTTTTAACCGGTGCTTTTTTTCGCCATAAATAATGGCCGGAATCATCAGTAAAAATCCCAATACCACTACCGGCAGGTAAACTTGCCAGTGGTGTGCCTTATCGAGTTGGCCTGCCCGGGTCAGTGAAAACGGAATCACTACAAACATGGCCATCTGTGCCGCATGCAGGGCAAAGATGCCGAAATTGAGGCGTGCCAGTTGCGGGTTGCGTAGTACGGGTAACAGGCGTCCGGTATTGGCTTGGGTATCCGAGTGAAAACGCGAAATAAGCGGATCCGGGATGATAAGCCAAACACCCAGTAGCGCCAGCAGTGTCAGGATGCCGGTGAGCGCAAATATTCCGTTTACCCCTATCCAGCTAGCCAGTAATGGACCGAGTACCAGACTGACGGCAAAGGTCATGCCTATACTCATTCCTATCATGGCCATGGCGCGGGTGCGGTGTTCTTCACGTGTCAGATCGGCGAGTAATGCCGTAATCGCGGCAGAAATAGCACCTGAGCCTTGAATGATGCGCCCTACGGTCAGCCATACGATGTCATCGGCGGCAGCCGCCACAAAACTGCCGATGGCAAATAGCAAGAGACCACCATAAATGACTTTTTTGCGGCCGATACGGTCGGACAACATGCCCAGCGGTAGTTGCAGGAGTGCTTGCACCAAGCCATAGCTCCCCAACGCAAAACCGACTGCGGTGGGGCTGATGGTGCCCGGTAACTGTTCGGCATAAAGAGCAAAGACGGGAAGGATAAGAAACATGCCCAGCATGCGCAGGGCGTAGACACCTGCCAATCCCAGGCTTGCGCGTAATTCCAGCGAATTCATGGTAGCGGTAAGATCCCGGAGAAAAATGATGGCTGTCTGTCGCGTTTAGCGCGGCATTAGCTAGAGCCCGGCTCAATAAGTCGGGTATATTAACAGGTTACCCGATTCATTGTGAGTAAGGCATGGACTACATCCGCATCCGTGGGGCGCGCACCCATAATCTGAAGAACGTTGATCTGGATCTGCCGCGGCACAAGCTGATCGTGATCACCGGTCTGTCCGGTTCGGGCAAGAGTTCGCTGGCCTTTGATACGCTCTATGCCGAAGGCCAGCGCCGCTATGTCGAGTCCCTGTCTGCTTATGCACGGCAGTTTTTGCAGTTGATGGAAAAGCCGGATGTCGATCTGATCGAGGGGCTGAGCCCGGCTATTTCCATTGAGCAGAAAGCGACCAGCCACAACCCGCGTTCCACCGTGGGGACGGTGACTGAAATTCACGATTACCTGCGCCTGCTGTATGCCCGTGTCGGCGTGCCGCATTGCCCCGATCACCATGTGCCGCTTGCATCGCAAACCGTCAGCCAGATGGTGGATCATGTCCTGGCCTTGCCCGAGGAGGCCCGGGTCATGATTTTGGCTCCGGTGATCATGGGGCGTAAGGGCGAGAACGCCGACCTGTTTGAAGAGTTGCGTGCACAGGGCTTTGTACGCGTGCGCGTAGACAGCGTGGTGTACGAACTGGATGCCGTACCCAAGCTGGAAAAGAACAAGAAGCACACCATAGAAGTGGTGATAGACCGGCTGAAAGTGCGCGCCGATGCGCAGCAACGGCTGGCCGAAAGTTTTGAAACCGCCTTGCGCCATGCCGAAGGGCGTGCCATTGCAGTAGAAATGGATGAAGGCAAGGAGCATTGGTTCTCGGCCAAGTTTGCCTGCCCGGTGTGTTCCTACAGCTTGCCCGAACTCGAGCCTCGGCTGTTTTCTTTCAATAATCCGATGGGGGCGTGTCCCAAGTGTGATGGCTTGGGCGAGATTACCTTTTTTGATCCCAATCGGGTAGTCGCTCATCCCGGGCTGAGTCTGGCATCCGGTGCGATCAAGGGCTGGGACAAGCGTAACCAGCTCTATTTTCAGATGCTGATGAGTCTGGCTGCGCATTACGACTTTGCCATCGAACTGCCGTTTGAAGAATTGCCTGCCAAGGTGCAGCAAGTGGTGCTGTATGGCTCGGGGCACGACAATATCGAATTTACCTACCGCTCGGAGAAGGGCACGCTGTTTACCCGTGAGCATCCGTTCGAAGGCATTATTCCCAATCTGGAGCGCCGCTACCGCGAGACCGATTCGTCTGCGGTGCGCGAGGAGTTGGCTAAATACCAGAACAACCAGACTTGCCCATCCTGCCATGGCTCGCGCTTGCGGGTCGAGGCGCGCAATGTGTTTGTCGGGGGCAGGGCGCTGTTCGATATCAATGCGCTGTCGCTGAAAGATGCGGCAGCGTTTTTTGACTCGCTGGAAGTTACCGGCCAGAAACAGGCGGTGGCGGAAAAAATCGTCAAGGAGATCCGTGAGCGGGTGTCTTTCCTGAATAACGTCGGCCTCGATTATCTATGTCTATCGCGTTCAGCCGATACCTTATCCGGGGGGGAAGCACAACGCATCCGTCTGGCTAGCCAGATCGGATCGGGCTTGACCGGGGTGATGTATGTGCTGGACGAGCCTTCTATCGGCTTGCATCAACGCGATAACGATCGTCTGCTCGGCACCCTGAAGCGTTTGCGTGATTTGGGTAATAGCGTCATTGTGGTCGAGCATGATGAAGATGCGATCCGAGCCGCAGATTATCTGGTCGATATGGGGCCGGGAGCCGGTGAACATGGCGGTGAAGTCCTGGTTGCCGGTACGCCGGATGAGGTTGCGGCCTGCGAGCGCTCGGTCACCGGTGCTTTTCTATCTGGCCGCCGCCGTATTACGGCCCTGGAAGGGCATCGACCGGTCAACCCGGAGCGGATGCTGCATCTGATCGGTGCCACTGGTAATAATCTGAAGGATGTGACGCTGAACTTGCCGCTGGGGATGCTGGTCTGCATTACCGGTGTCTCAGGTTCGGGCAAGAGCACGCTGATCAACGATACCTTGTACAAGATAGCGGCGCGCGAGCTTAACGGCGCCACTAGCGAGGAGCCTTCGCCATATCGGGAGATCAAGGGCCTGACGCTGCTGGATAAAGTGATCAACGTTGACCAGAGCCCGATCGGGCGTACGCCGCGCTCCAATCCTGCGACCTATACCGGCCTGTTTACGCCGATACGCGAATTGTTTTCCGGTGTGCCGGTATCGCGTGAACGTGGCTACGGGCCGGGGCGCTTCTCGTTCAATGTCAAAGGCGGACGTTGCGAGGCCTGTCAGGGGGATGGCATGATCAAGGTCGAGATGCATTTTCTTCCGGATATCTATGTGCCGTGCGATGTGTGTCATGGCAAGCGCTATAACCGCGAGACGCTGGAGGTGCTGTACAAGGGCAAGAATATTCACGAGGTGCTGGGTATGACGGTCGAGCAGGCGCAAGTGTTCTTTGCTGCCGTACCTACGGTCGCGCGCAAGCTCAATACGCTGATGGATGTGGGGCTGGGCTATATTCGCCTGGGGCAATCGGCAACCACCTTGTCGGGTGGCGAGGCGCAACGGGTGAAGCTGGGGCTGGAGCTATCCAAGCGCGATACCGGCCGTACTTTGTATATTCTGGACGAGCCAACCACCGGGCTGCACTTTCACGATATCGACCTATTGCTCAAGGTGCTGCAGCGCTTGCGCGGGAACGGCAATACGGTGGTGGTGATCGAGCACAATCTGGATGTAATCAGGACCGCAGACTGGATTATCGATCTGGGACCGGAGGGCGGGGCCGGAGGCGGAACCATTCTGGTCGAGGGAACGCCTGCCGAAGTTGCGGCTAATCCGCTTAGTCATACCGGTCATTATCTGCTGCCCATGCTGCAAAATGCAGACTGAGTCTGTTTTGCCAAAAAAAGACGCTAGAATAAATTCAAAGTAATAGGCTTGCTGTTTGTGTTCCGGGATTAGCCTGTATTTGCTCCCGCATGAATGGCGTACCGATAAAAGGGGAAGAGATGCTCAACCTAGGCAAGATTGACCATATTCATGTGCGTGTCGATGATATTGGTCGGGCGTTGGGCTGGTATCAGCGCGTGCTGGGGCTGAGCCCTGATGTGCGGGTACGTAAAACCAATGGTAGTACCATGCTGGCGAACACCTCAGGGACGATACGCTTGGCATTGGTTTTACAGCCGGCACCGGCTTGTGCTCCCGGTTCCGTGTCTTTTGTGGTCAGTGGACAGGATTTTCTGGAGTGGCTGGATCAGTTGGCGGGAGAGCGGGTAAAAGATCGTGCCGGCGAGACGGTGGCGCGCGACTCGGTCGAAGATCACGCCAGCTATCTGTCGGTCGCTTTCGTCGATCCGTTTGGTAATCCGTACGAGATTATCAGCTATGACTACACCTGGCTGGCCGGAAAGCTTAAGCTGGCGAGCCGTAGTGTGGCGGGCTAGCTTGAGCATGGGCTAAAAGCAGAAGGGCGCTTTGACGGCGCCCTTCTGCTTTTTACATGATGATACCGCCCCCCAGACAAATATCGCCATCGTAGAGTACGGCGGATTGCCCAGGCGTCACCGCCCATTGCAGCTCGCTAAACGCCAGTGTGGCCTGACCATCTATCACCGGACTGAGTGTGCAGGCTGCATCCGCCATACGATAGCGGTTCTTGGCCTGATAGTCGCCGGCTTGCGGGGCGCCATCCAGCGTCCATGACAGGTCGGCCATAGTCAGTGCGCGCTTGAGTAGTAGCGGGTGGTCATGCCCCTGCACTACGATCAAGCGGTTAGCCGGAATATCCTTGCCGGCGACAAACCACGGTTCGCCATTGCTGTCTTTCGAACCGCCGATATTCAAGCCCTTGCGCTGCCCCAGCGTGTAATACATCAGTCCCTCATGCTCGCCTACGCGTTTGCCATCGGGGGTGATCATCTCGCCCGGGCTGGTTGGCAGGTAGCGCTTAAGGAACTCCCGGAACGGGCGCTCGCCGATAAAGCAGATACCGGTTGAATCTTTTTTGCCGGCAGTGGGCAGGCCGGCTTGTTCGGCCAGTTTTCGTACCTCGCTCTTGCGGATATCACCCAGCGGAAACAATGCCTTGGCTAGTTGAGACTGTTGCAGGCGATAAAGGAAATAGCTCTGATCCTTGGTCTCATCCACGCCTTTCATCAGGTAGTGGCGGCCATCGCGTTCAAGCTTGCGTGCATAGTGGCCGGTGGCGATACAATCGGCGCCCAGCTCCATCGCATAGTCGAGAAAAGCCTTGAACTTGATCTCGGCATTGCACAGCACATCAGGGTTAGGCGTGCGCCCGGCGGAGTACTCTTTCAAGAAGTAGGAGAACACCCTGTCCTTATACTCCTTGGCGAAGTTGACGATTTCCATGTCGATACCGACGATGTCGGCCACACTCATCGCGTCCAGCGCATCCTGCTTGATCGAGCAGAACTCGTCGTCGTTGTCGTCTTCCCAGTTTTGCATGAAGACACCGATCACCTCATGCCCTTGCTGCTTGAGCAGCCAGGCGGTCACCGAAGAGTCCACGCCGCCGGACATGCCGACGACGATACGTTTTTTTTCCGTCACGGGAACTAGCCCTTCTTCCATTGTTGGTACGGCACTACCACCGGCTCGTGTCCGAAATCGAAAAACCAGCTGTCGACGACCCATGGGGTCTCGCTGGCAATTTCGATAATCTGGCTGGCGTAGTGCAGGTCGATAATCCAGGGGGCGCGCCAGACAGGGGCGGCGACCCGGTGATGTTGCAGCAGTCCTTGCTGCGCGAGATATTGCAGGAAGGTCGTGTCATTCTGGCTGTGATCTACACAGTCCATGCGTCCATCGGCACTGCCGTCGGCGAAGTTGCCGCCACGATCAGCCGCAATCGGTGCATGCTCAGCCGCTGCCAGATATAACCGCTGTACCGCCTGTGCGATCGCGGCGCGCTCTTCGGCGGGCTGGCGCGCAGGCTTGAACAAGGTAAGCAGTTCGTCACGCAGTGCATGGCCGACCTGAAATGACGCATTTTTGCTGCAGCCGTAATGATAACAAATAGTTAGCGGCTCAGCCTGTACTGTTGCATAGCTACCTGTCAGGTAAAGACAAGTGTATAGGCAGAGGCGGGATAGAAGACGGGTGAGGCGGGGCAGAAAATGCATGGTGGAGGCTTGAATAGTTTGCTAACAGCAGTCGTGGTAGGATTTATAAGAATACAACGAAGGATCACATCATGTTGCCCGTCATTCTCATTACCGGCTCCAGCGGACAGCTGGGTTTCGAACTGATACGTGCGCTAGCGCCACTGGGGCGGGTTTTGGCGCCGGCACGTGCCGAGTTTGATCTGCAGCGGCCCGAGCAGATGCGGGCTTGGCTGGATCGGACGCGGCCCGACATTATTGTCAATGCCGCAGCCTATACCTCCGTTGATCAGGCGGAGTCCAAGCCGGCGTTGGCATTTGCCATCAATGCGGTGGCGCCGGAGGTGATGGCGCGCTGGGCGGGTGAGCACGGTGCTGTCATGGTGCAATATTCGACCGACTATGTATTCGATGGTAGCAAAGCCGGGCCTTATGTGGAAAGTGACAGCGCCGGCACTGCCATGGTCTATGGCGCCAGCAAGTTAGCCGGTGAACTGGCTGTGAGTGAGCATGTGCAGCGTGCGCTGGTGTTGCGCGTGAACTGGCTGTATAGCGCCTTTGGCAATAATTTCCTGCATACCATTTTGCGCCTGGCGCTGGAGCGCAACAGCCTGAGTATCGTTGCCGACCAAATCGGCACGCCGACCTCGGCCCAGCTGGTGGCGGATGTGACTGCACATATGCTGGCGGCGAGCCTGTCGGGTCAAGTTGCCGAACCGTGGGGGATTTATCATGTGTCGGCCTCGGGTGAGGCCAGTTGGCATGAGTACGCCCGCCATATCGTGCATGTACTGACGCTGGATGGCGTCAAACTCGCCTGTAGCGAACAGCAGGTGCACGCGATTACGAGTGCGGAATGGCCGACACCGGCACGTCGCCCGGCCAATTCACGGCTAGGCTGCAGCAAGCTTAAACAAGTCTTTGA
>NZ_JBOFOO010000187.1:0-9492 GCF_051659485.1 Craterilacuibacter sp.
CGCGTCAGTTCGCGCTGCCCTACGCCGAACAGGCTCTCACAGGGCGGATTGGCATAGACGATATCGCTGTCGTGCTCGACCACCAGTACCGGGGTGTCGAGCAGTTCAAGTCCACAGAAGTTTGAGTCAGGCATGACATGGGCCAGGGTAGGGGTAGCCCTTTAGCTTAAGCAATAAATAGTCCAAGACGTTTGCTGCAATTTCAAGCTGAAAATGGATAGGCCGAAGTTTACGGGCTGAGGCCTAGTTCTCTTTGCAGGGCCTGTACATTGCGCTCCCTATCTTTAATGGTCTCTCGTAATGCGGTATTCCGACTATTCTGCTCACTCGTGGCGCGTGCCCCTTGGCGCAGGCTAGCTTCGCTATTTGAGAGCGAGCGGCGTGCGCTATCCAGTGCGCTTTGTTCATTTGACAGTTCGCTTTGCAGTATCTGGCGCCGGCCGCCATCACGCTGGCGCTGGGTTTCGGGCGCAACAGAGGGGAAGCCTAAGGTTTGGTTTGTGCTGTTATTGCGGGCAGGGGGGCGTGTCGTGCTTTGGCTACCTGTGGCTGCCGGTACCTTGATGTTCAGCGCCTTGGCGCCGCGTACGGGGATATTGCTATAGGTAACATGGCCGTCCTGATCGACATACTTATAAATAGTCGCTGCGCTGCAGGGTAGGCTGATTAAGCTGAGTGATAAGAAAACAATCCCTGATTTCATGGTCTGACAATGCTAAGTGGAGTAGATGCATGATAAGGAAAAGTAGCGACTACGTCATGAACAAATAAAAGCGGCAGCCTAGGCTGCCGCTTTTATTGTTACAAACCTGAATTAAAGGCTGTAATACATGGCAAATTCGACTGGATGTGTCGTCATGCGGGTCAGATTAACTTCCTGCATCTTCAGTTCGATGTAGGCATCAATCCACTCGTTGGAGAATACGCCGCCACGGGTCAGGAATTCGCGATCCTTGTCTAGTGCTGCCAGTGCTTCGTCCAGCGAGGTGCACACGGTAGGGATCAGCTTGTCTTCTTCAGGTGGCAAGTCGTACAGGTTCTTGTCGGCAGCATCGCCTGGGTGGATCTTGTTCTGGATGCCGTCCAAACCCGCCATCATCAATGCGGTAAAGCACAGATAAGGGTTGGCCAGTGGGTCCGGGAAGCGCGCCTCGATACGGCGGCCTTTTGGATTGGCTACGTGCGGGATACGGATGGACGCCGAGCGGTTTTTGGCCGAGTAAGCCAGTTTAACCGGTGCCTCGTAGTGTGGCACCAGACGCTTGTACGAGTTGGTGCCCGGGTTGGTGATGGCATTCAGTGCTTTAGCGTGCTTGATAATGCCGCCAATGTAGTAGAGCGCCATATCAGACAGGCCTGCATAGCCGTCACCAGCGAACAGGTTTTTGCCGTCTTTCCAGATCGACTGGTGTACATGCATGCCGGAGCCGTTGTCGCCAACAATAGGCTTGGGCATGAAGGTTGCCGTCTTGCCATAGCTATGTGCCACATTGTGAACAACATACTTCAAGATCTGGGTCCAGTCGGCGCGCTGGGTCAGCGTGCTGAACTTGGTGCCAATTTCGTTCTGGCCGGCGGTAGCCACTTCGTGATGGTGTACTTCAACCGGAACGCCCAGCTCTTCGAGTAGCAGTACCATGGCGGAACGCAAGTCTTGCGAAGAGTCGACCGGTGGTACCGGGAAGTAGCCGCCCTTGATGCCAGGACGGTGGCCAGTATTGCCGCCTTCAAATTCTTCGGCCGATGCCCAAGCCGCTTCTTCGGCCTTGATCTTCACGAAGCAGCCGGACATGTCGGTGCCCCAGGTGATGCTGTCGAAAATGAAGAATTCGGGTTCCGGGCCGAAATAGGCGGTGTCACCAATGCCGGAAGCCTTGAGGTAGGCTTCGCCACGTTTGGCGATGGAGCGTGGGCAGCGATCGTAGCCCTTGCCGTCGGCCGGGTCGACCACATCGCAGCTCATGAATACAGTCGGTTCATCGAAGAACGGATCAATCTTGGCGGTAGCCGGGTCCGCCATCAGTAGCATGTCGGAAGCCTGTATGCCTTTCCAGCCAGCGATGGAGGAGCCATCGAAGGCATGGCCGTTTTCAAACCAGGCATCTGCGTCTTCGGTAAGAACATGTGCAGGAATGGATACATGCTGTTCTTTGCCGCGGGTATCGGTAAAGCGAAGGTCGACAAACTTAACGTCGTTCTCTTCGATTAGTTTCAAAACGTCTGCTACCGCCATGATGATCTCCTTAAGGCCATGCGCATCGGGTGGGATGCCGCAAAAAATGACACAAAGCTTAAGCATTAAACATGCCAGCTATAATTTAATGCTTTACCCATTGTGCCATAAGCGCGATGAGTTGTTGATGCATATTGACTGTTCGTTTTTGGTGCGTAGTGCGCCGCATGATGCACCAATTTTGTGCATCATGAAGAGGGTAGTCAGATGGGGGTTTGGAAGTTATGCTGAAACCCTGTTTAAAACAGGCAAGGAGAGTGTTATGAGTCATCGCGCCGAAATTTTACAACGTGCCCACGATAGGGCCGTTGAGTCGGGTTTGTCTTACTCTGGTGCAGTGACGCCTGAGGATGCTTGGGAGTTGCTTCAGACTTTGCCTGGCGCCCGTCTGCTGGACGTCAGAAGTAGTGCCGAGTTGCAACTTGTCGGTGCGGTGCCGAATGCCTTGTGTATCGAGTGGAAAACATGGCCGGGCATGTTGCCTAATCCGCATTTTTTGGCACAGGCCGAGCATCAACTGGATAAGGAAGATGCCGTGTTGATTCTGTGCCGTACCGGCGTGCGTTCTGATGAGGCTGCCCGTATGTTGGCCGCCCATGGTTTTTCCAGCGTATACAACGTTCTCGAAGGGTTTGAGGGTGAGAGGGATAGCTTAGGTCATCGCGGTCAGCTCACTGGCTGGAAGGCTCGTGATTTGCCTTGGCAGCAGGGCTGATGCATATGCTTTATGGTTGATGTTTTGTGCGCGGCGAGGCAAAGTGTCTGCTGTCGCCCCTTACCCGGCCTGTCTATTTTGCGAGTTGCCCTGATATGACCGAACGTTATGCCGTAATTGGAAACCCTGTGTCTCACAGCCAGTCTCCGTTGATTCATGCCGAATTTGCTCGTGCCTGTGGTCATGCCATACGTTACGAAAAATTGTATGCCGAGCGGGGCGAGTTTGCCGCGGAGGCGGAGAAGTTTTTTTCTGCTGGTGGGCGGGGTTTGAATGTGACTTTACCATTCAAAGGAGAGGCTTTTCGTCTGGCGGATGAAGTCTCGGAGCGGGCGCGTGCAGCCGAGGCGGTCAATACCCTGAGCCTGCGTGACGGCAAGTTATACGGCGATAATACGGATGGTATCGGCTTGGTGCGGGATATTGTCCAGAATCTGGATTTTCCTATTGCAGGAAAGCGCGTGTTGATTCTGGGCGCGGGCGGCGCGGTGCGTGGTGTGCTCGAGCCCTTGCTGGCAGAAAAGCCAGAGAGCCTCACCATCGCCAACCGCACATTGATAAAGGCTGAGGCGCTTGCCCATCATTTTGCGCCATGGGGGGCGCTTATTGCTGTCGGTTATGCCGAGCTTGAGGGGCTGCATTTTGATATCGTGGTTAACGGGACGTCCAGCAGCCTATCTGGGGAGTTGCCGCCAATACCACATGGCCTGTTTTCTCCGCGCACGCTGGCTTACGATATGGTGTACAGCCGTGGCCTGACGCCTTTCCTGCAGCGGGCACAAGGTGAAAATTCGGGCATGCTGGCGGATGGTTTGGGTATGCTGGTGGAGCAAGCTGCAGAATCGTTTTCCATCTGGCGTAATGTTCATCCAGATACCCGTCAAGTCACGCATATGCTGCGTGAAGTTCTCGCCTGATTCATTTTTCAGGGCGGCGGCGTTTGCCGGCGCCCTTTCTGTGCTTCCTTCCCGGTTTTTTCTGCTTATGCGTTTTGCCCTTAAGGTTTCTGCTGCTCTGCTCGCTTTGTTGATGCTCTACAATCTGTGGATTTTTGGCCATATTGTGTACTGGCGTAGTAGTAATCCGTCGACCAGTGCGTTTATGACCGAGCAGTTGGCGCGTTTGCAGGAGGAAAATCCGGATGCCGAACTGCGGCATCGCTGGGTGCCCTATGAGCGCATTTCATCCAACCTGAAGCGGGCCATTGTCGCCTCCGAGGACGCGAAATTTGTTGATCATGAAGGTTTTGACTGGGATGGGATTGAAGCCGCTTTCGATAAGAACCTGAAACAGGGGCGTATTGTGGCAGGTGGGTCGACTATCAGTCAGCAGTTGGCTAAAAACCTGTTCCTGTCCGGCAAGCGTACACCTTGGCGCAAGCTGGAGGAGGGGGTGATTACCGTGATGCTGGAGGCTGTTATGGACAAGCGGCGCATCTTCGAAATTTACCTGAATGTGATCGAGTGGGGCGATGGCGTATTTGGTGCCGAAGCGGCCAGTCGCCATTACTTCAAAACGGGGGCCAACCGTTTGTCTGCGGCACAAGGTGCAAGGCTGGCAGCGATGGTGCCCAATCCGCGCTACTACGATACCCACCGCAATGCCCGCGGTTTGGCGCGTAAAAGCAATATCATCCAGCGGCGCATGCGTTATGCCGATGTGCCATGAAATTCCACAGGTTTGGCGCTGGAAGCGGTTTGCGCTTCCATGCTAAAATCCTGCCTTCCTTCGTTCCTGCCGCACAAACGGGTGCGGTATTCGCATGGACTTACCCAGTCAAATTTTAATGAACATTCAGTTTACGACTGAAGCACTAATACCCCGCCGTTAAAACCCGCGTGCGTTTGCCGCCGCCAGTTACGGTGGAAGGAGGCGCGCATGACGGTTCTCGAGAAAAAGCCAACCGATCGTCTGCAGGATAGTCTTGCCCAAGTTCAGCGTCTTATCGAGCGTCACCACTTGGTCGAAGAGCTCGTTCACCGGCAAGCCATGCCCAAGCATGGCCTGGTTGAAGAGCTGGTCCACAAGCAGAACATCAATGAGCTGCACCATAAGCTGGATCAACTGCATCCGGCAGATATTGCCTACATCCTAGAGTCTTTGCCGCTGGATGACCGCCTGCTGGTCTGGGAGATGGTCAAGAGTGAGCGCGATGGCGAAATTCTGCTTGAGGTGTCCGATGCGGTACGCGAAACACTGATCGAGTCCATGGATGCGCACGAGCTGGTGGCTGCGGCCGAGCAGCTGGATGCCGACGAGCTGGCTGATCTGGCACCGGACTTGCCGCGTCAGGTTGTATATCAGGTGATGGGCGGTCTCGATGACGAGGAGCGCGAGCAGTTGCAGTCCGCGCTTTCGTTTGAGGAGGGGCAGGTTGGTGCATTGATGGACTTCGAGCTGGTGAAGATCCGTGCCGATGTCTCATGTGAAGTTGTGCTGCGTTATCTGCGCCGTTTTGATGAATTGCCCGACCATACCGACAAGATTTTCGTGATCGACGATAACGACATCCTTAAAGGCGTGTTGTCGATCAGGAAATTGCTTGTTTCCGATCCTGATGCCGATGTTTCCGACGTGATGGCAACCGAAGTGGTGACTTTTCACCCTACAGATGATGCCGAAGATGCGGCATTGGCATTTGAGCGCTATGACTTGGTGACGGCGCCGGTGGTGGATGAGAAAGGTGTGCTGATCGGCCGCCTGACCGTGGATGAAATGCTGGATGTCATCCGTGAAGAATCCGAGAGCGAAGTACTTAACCTCGCCGGTCTGCGCGAAGAAGAAGATTTGTTTGCGCCGGTAATCGATTCGGTGAAAAACCGCTGGGCATGGCTGGCAATCAATTTGTGCACCGCTTTTGTCGCCAGTCGGGTGATCGGCGTTTTCGAGGGTGCGATCCAGCACTTGGTGGCACTGGCCGCCTTGATGCCTATTGTGGCCGGGATTGGTGGTAATTCGGGTAATCAGACGATTACCATGATTGTACGCGCATTGGCCATGGGACAGATGCAGCAGAGTCAAGCCTGGAGGCTGTGGCGTAAGGAACTGGGGGTGAGTGTGATCAATGGCCTGGTGTGGGGGGGCGTTGTTGGTCTGGTGGCCTGGTGGCTGTACGACAGCTTCTCTCTGGGGCTGGTGATGACGGCAGCGATGACACTCAATCTGATTTTGGCGGCCACCATGGGGGTGCTGGTGCCCACCCTGATGCAGAAAATGGGACGGGATCCGGCGTTGGGTTCCAGTGTGCTGATTACCGCATTTACCGACTCCGGAGGCTTCTTTATCTTCCTGGGGCTGGCTTCGATTTTTCTGATGTAAAGCCATGACGACGATACGAGATGCACTGCTGTGCACTACCTTGCCGCGACTGGAAGCCCGCTTGTTGCTGATGGCGGCAACGGGCTTTGATCGCTTGCATTTGCTTGCGCATGATGATGAAACCTTGTCGATGGCGCAGCAGTCAGCCTTTGATGCACTGGTGGCTCGGCGGATAGCCGGCGAACCGGTTGCCTATCTGTTGGGTGAGCGCGAATTTTACGGGCGGATCTTTTCGGTTACGCCGGACGTATTGATACCGCGACCCGAGACGGAACATCTGGTCGACGCTGCGTTGGAAAGGGTGGGGCGAGGGCGTGCTGCGGCTGTGCTTGATCTGGGGTGCGGTAGTGGTGCCATTGCCGTGACGCTAGCGCTGGAGGCGCCTTCATGGCAGGTGTCTGCCGTGGATCTGTCTTCAGATGCCCTGTGTATTGCATCGCGTAACGCCAATCAGTTGGGGGCAGTAATCAGCTTTCATGAGGGGAGTTGGTATGCACCATTATCTGCAACACAGTGCTTTGATCTGATTGTATCCAATCCGCCGTATATCCACCGCGATGACCATCACCTGAATATGGGCGATGTACGCTTCGAGCCGGTGATGGCTTTGACCGATGGCGCGGATGGTTTGTCCTGTTTGCGTGCGATTGCCGAAGGTGCTCTGGCGCATCTGCTGCCTGCCGGCTGGCTGATAGTCGAGCATGGTTATGATCAGGGAGCCGCGTGCCGCAGTATTTTTGCTGCCAGCGGTTTGCAGGTAATTGAGACTTTGCCTGATCTGGCTGGCCTGGACAGGGTTACGCTGGGGCAGGCACCAAAATAGCAAAAGGCAGCCAAGGCTGCCTTTTGCTCAAGCCGTATATTGCAGCTTAGTGGTGGTGACCATGCTCGCCGTGTGCGTGGCCGTGTGCGATTTCGTCAGCACTGGCTTCGCGCACATCGGTAATCTTGCCTTTGAAGCGGATGGCCATGCCGGCCAGCGGGTGGTTGGCATCAACGATAGCATTGCCGTCCGCGATGTCGGTGACGCGGAACAGCAATACATCGCCGGTTTCCGGATCATCGGCTTCGAATACCATTCCGATTTCGATGTCGGCCGGGAAAACATCCAGCGGCTCAACGCGTACCAGTTCTTCTTCCGGGTCGCCGAATGCGTCATCAGAAGTCATCATGACGTCTACGCTGTCGCCAGCGGCCTTGCCGTGCAGGGCTTCTTCAACCAGCGGGAAAATGCCGTCGTAGCCACCGTGCAGATAGGTAATTGGCTCTTCGGACTTGTCGATCATCTTGTTGTCGGTGTCGAACATTTCGTAGTCGAGCGTTACGACAGAGTTTTTAGCGATTTGCATGAATGTAGTCCGTGCAGAAAGTAGTGAGTAAATTGCGAGTGGCTGCCACTGTGGCATGTATTTGGAGCACGGGCAGACTTGCACCTGTGCGTATTGTAAACCATCGCGCTACACATTAAACGGGAAACTGCCATGGTTGTGAATGAGTTGTTGGGTGATATGCCGGCTGAAGTTTTTTTACGTGAGTACTGGCATAAGAAGCCATTGTTGATTCGCGGCGCGTTACGCGATGTGGGGGTGCCGGTTGATTTTGACTGCTTGTGCCGTCTGGCGCAGGACGAGGATGTCGAGTCGCGCCTGATCGAAAACCGCCAAGGAAACTGGCATCTGGAAAACGGGCCGTTTCGTGCCTCCCGCTTCAAGCGTCTGCCTGATAGTGACTGGACTTTGCTGGTGCAAAGCGTCAACCACCATTTGCCACATATTGACGAGATCCTGTGGCGCTTCAACTTTATTCCTTATGCCCGACTGGATGACCTGATGATCAGTTATGCGCCGCCTGGGGGGACGGTCGGGCCGCATTTCGATTCCTATGATGTATTCCTGCTTCAGGTGGGGGGGCGCAAGCGCTGGCAGATTTCAGCCCAAAAAGATGATGCCTTTATCGAGGGGGCACCCATCCGTGTGCTTAAGGATTTCAAGGTCGAGGAAGAATACATTCTGGAGCATGGCGACATGCTCTATCTGCCGCCGCGCTACGCACACTATGGTGTTGCGTTGGAACCGGGGATGACATATTCGGTCGGTTTTCGTGCGCCAAGTGCGCAAGAGTTGGCCACTGAGTTTCTGGTGTATATGCAGGACCGCGTTTGCATTGATGGGCGCTATGCGGATCCCGGTTTGCAATGGCAGGCGGATCCTGCCCGTATCCCGCAGGGGATGGTTGACGATATTGCGCAAACGCTGGCGCAGATTAGCTGGGACAAGGCGCTGGTCGCAGATTTCCTTGGCCATTACCTGTCCGACCCCAAGGCGAATGTCTTTTATGATGCACCGGAAGATGAGCTGGATGAGGAGGCCTTTTTTAACGAGGTGCAGCGCGAGGGCGTGGTGTTGAGTCGTAAGAGTCAGATCTTGTATACGGATACATTGCTGTATTGCAACGGAGCTTTGCTGGATGTCGACGCGGATACTGTTGCGACATGGCAACGCTTTGCCAATCAGCGCATGCTGGAACCTAGAGAGGTACTAGATGATATGCTGGAGGCGTTGTATCAAGGCTATCTGGATGGCTACTGGTTGCCGGCTACGGGGCGTTTACAAAAATAATACAAGTGAATGCTTGAGGTTATGACCGGTAATCGATATGATCTTGCACTAGCTGAAAAGTGCTGGGGGTAGATTGTTGCGCTGCGACAACTTGGGTGACTAAGAATGTTAAATTTCATTTGAGTTCCCTCTTCCCAGAATTTTTTTTCGTGCTAGAATCGGTCGCACAAGCATTCTGATTGAATCCCGGATCGGGGTTTAGCTGAAATAACCGTCTTGTTCTCACTCTTAAATAGTTAAAGGTATGCAAAAATGAAACAGTCGCTCCTCGTCGCTGCTCTGTTGGCTGTAGCTCTGTCCGCTTGTGGCCAAAAAGAAGAAGCCGCTCCGGCTGAAGCTTCCGCCCCGGCTGTCGAGGCTTCGGCTCCGGCCGTTGAAGCTTCGGCTCCGGTTGAAGCTTCGGCTCCAGTTGATGCTTCGGCTCCTGCTGTTGACGCTTCCGCTGCTCAGTAATCGCTTCGCGATATTGAAAAAACCCGCTACGGCGGGTTTTTTTGCGTTGGTCGTGCTGTAAAAAACAGGCCGCCCCATTGCTGGGCGGCCTGTTGCATGATGCTTACTGTAGCTGTTCAGCCAGCTTGCGTACGATCTGGCTGGATAGTGCGTCC
>NZ_JBOFOO010000188.1:0-13144 GCF_051659485.1 Craterilacuibacter sp.
CGCTACCCTAGTACTACAGTGAAACCTATCTGGCAGGCCCATTGGGCGTACCGATGTTCCTGTGGGGCTGGATCGGCCACGGCTTCGTGGTGCTGGTAACCATCATGATTTTTGCCCGCCAGTGCCTTGCGCGCCCCGAATACCAGAGCCTTGACGCACCGCAAGGAGAAGAGCAATGAGCGCGCCGGTTTCCGCATTGATCCAGCCGACGCCGCTGCCGTTTTTCATGATGCTGCTGATCTACTTTGCCATCATCGGCGGCATCGGCTGGTATGCCGCCAAGAGTACCAAATCGCTGAAAGACTTCTTCGTGATGGGCGGCAAGGCCGGTGCGGTCGTGAGCGGCATCGCCTACTTCGCCACCCAGTACTCGATGAGTACCTTCATGGGCGTACCGGCAGTGGCCTACGCCAACGGATATGCCGGCCTGACCATCTCGGTGCCGGGTCTCGCTTTCTCGATGATCATCCCGGCGCTCTTGGTGGGACGCAAGCTGATGCAGCTGTCGCACCAGCATGGCCTGCTGACCATGACCGACTATCTGGCCAGCCGCTATGACTCGCGCAAGCTGGGCATTTTGCATGCGACCATGATGGTGGTGTTCCTGATCGGCATGATAGGCGCACAGACCGTCGGTGCCGGCGTGATCGTGCATACCTTCACCGGCCTGCCGGAGTGGGTCGGCGTAGTCGGCATGGGCATCATGGTGATTCTGTACTGCATGACGGGCGGCATGAAAGGCGCGATGCTGACCGACGTGCTGCAAGGCGGCCTGATGGTGGTGACCGCCATCGTCACCTTCGTCGTGTCGGTACAGGCCGGCGGCGGGCTGGAAAACATCAATGCCGCCTTGCTGGCCAAGGGCGAGCAATACCTGTCCCATCCTGGCGCAGCGGGCAAATATCCGTGGACAGCCTACTTATCGATGATCGTGATGTGGAGCTTCTTCACCATCGGCCAGCCGACGCTGTTCACCAAGTTCTACGCGATGCGTGACTACCGCACCATGTACAAGGTGGTCATCCTGGGCACGCTGGGCATGCTGGTTTCCGCCACCCTGATCGAATGGTCGGGCGTGATGGGCATCGTCAGCCTGCCAGGCCTTGCCGGCAAGGAAACCGATTTCATCGTGCCGATGCTGCTGCAGCAGAACCTCAACCCTTATCTGGCCGCCATCCTGATTGCCGGTATCGTCTCGGCCGGCATGTCGACCATCGACGCGCTCCTGGTGGTCGCCACCGGCGGCATCACCCGCGACATCTACCAGCACGGCATCAACCCTCAGGCGAGCGACGAGCAGATTTTCCGCCTGTCGCGCTATGTGACCGTAATCATCGGCGTGGCCGGCATCCTTGTCGGCATCACCAAGCCTGCCTCCATCTTCGAGCTGATCCGCTTCTCCTTCGGCGGCCTCGGCATCTGGGTCGCGCCGGTCATCCTCGGCATGTACTGGAAGCGTGCGACGCTGGCTGCCGCCTTCTCCGCCGCCATCGTTGGCCAGGCGATCTATGTATCGCTGGCACTGTGGGGCAAGCACCTGACCATGGGTTTCGATCCGCTGATTATCAGCTGGATGGCCACCATGGTCCTGATGGTGGTGGTCAGCCTCGCCACCCAGCCGGTCAAGCGTGAAGTGCTCAGTCGCCATTTCGCCTTCGCCTGACGCAAGGCCCACCCGCCAGCCTGTTGCCGCTGGCGGGTTTTTTATTCAAGACAAGACACAGGAACAGATATGCAACGCCCAGAATTCGCGCTGGCCATCCATGGCGGCGCAGGCACCCTGACCCGCAGCACGATGAGTCCCGGGCAGGAACAGCAATACCGCAGCGCGCTACAGCTTGCCATGATTGCAGGCCAGGCTTGCCTGGCTAGCGGCCAAAGCGCACTGGATGCAGTCTGCGCGGCAGTAGCCGTCATGGAAGACAGCCCGCTCTTTAATGCCGGCCGTGGCGCGGTGTTTACGCATGAAGGCCACAACGAGATGGACGCTGCCGTCATGACAGGTCCGCAGCGCGATGCCGGCGCAGTCTGCCAGCTGACCGGCATCCGCAATCCCGTGCTGGCAGCGCGTGCGGTCATGGAAAAATCCAACCATGTACTGCTCACCGCTGCCGGTGCCCGTGCCTTTGCCGAACAGGCCGGACTGGAAACCGCCCCGGCCGAGTATTTCCATACCGAAGCGCGCTACCAGCAACTGCTGGCGGTGCGTGACAGCAACGCGGCAGTGCTAGACCACGACGGCGCGCACAAGCTGGCGTTCGCCGACAAGAAGTTCGGTACCGTCGGCGCCGTAGCGCTGGACCGCTATGGCCATCTCGCCGCAGCCACCTCGCCCGGCGGGCTGACCAACAAGCGCTGGGGCCGTGTCGGCGACAGCCCGGTCATCGGTGCCGGCACCTGGGCCGACGACAAGGTCGCCATTTCTGCCACCGGCACCGGCGAAGTGTTCCTGCGCGCCAGCGCCGCGCACGAGATCAGTGCACGCATGCGCCATCTGGGCGAAAACGCGGCCACGGCTGCCGCAGCCGTGATGGCCGAACTGGGCACAATGGGCGGTCAGGGCGGGCTGATCGTCATCGATGCCCACGGCCATATCGCCCTCCCCTTCAACACCGAAGGCATGTACCGCGGCCAGCTGGTCGCCGGCGGCGAGATCGAAGTCGCCATCTACCGCGACGCAGAAAGCTGAATATGAAAATTGCCGACATGAACTGGATGCAGGTCGAAGACTACCTGCAAACCGACGACCGCTGCCTGCTGCCGCTGGGCAGCATCGAGCAGCATGCCTATCTGAGCCTGGCGACCGACGCCCTCCTGGCCGAACAGGTGGCGCTGGATGCGGCAGAGCCCTTGGGCATTCCGGTGTTTCCGGTAGTGAACTACGGCATTGCGCCCTATTTTTCCGCCTTCCCCGGCACCGTCACGCTCAAGCTCTCTACCTATCTCTCGCTGGTGCGCGACCTGCTGGACAGCCTGGCAAACCAGGGCTTTCGCCGCATCGTGATCGTCAACGGCCATGGCGGCAACTCGCCGGCGGCAGGCCTGGCAAGCGAATGGATGGCGGCCAACCCCGAGGTACAGGTGAAATTCCACAACTGGTGGAATGCGCCGCGGACGCTGGTCTGCGTGAAAGAAATCGACCCGCAAAGCTCGCACGCCTCGTGGATGGAAAGCCTGCCGTTTACCCGGGTGGCCGGCGCCAATCCGCCTGCCGGCGTCAAGCCGCTGATCGACTTCGCGCGCTACGCGGTACTGAACCAGAAACTTGCGCGTGAATATATCGGTGACGGCAATTTCGGCGGCGCCTATCAGCGCCCGGACGAAGATGTGCTGAAGATGTGGGCGATCGCGGTCGAAGAGACGCGCGCCCTGCTGCAGGGGCCGTGGCGATGAACGCGCCGGCGCCCATTCTGATCTGGGGAGCAGGCGCCATGGGCGCGACGCTGGGCGTCTACCTGCTGCGCGCCGGCCGTGCCGTGCGCTTTGTCGATGCCAACCCCGCGCATGTTGCTGCCCTGCGCAATCAGGGCCTGAGCATCACCGGCCCCATCCTGCAGCAGCACTTTGACGTCGATGCCTGCCTGCCCGAGAAGGTCCAAGGGCGCTACCCGCAGGTGCTGCTGGCCACCAAGGCGCTGCATACCCGCGCCGCCTGCCGCCAGATCAAGGCGCATCTGACCGACGATGGCGTGGTGGTCAGCGTGCAGAACGGCCTGAACGAACCGGTGATCGCCGAAATACTCGGCGACGAGCGCACTTTCGGCTGCTTCGCATTTATGCCGTCAATACCGGTGGCGCGTTCTGGTGCGCGCAGGCGGTGGCACCAGGCATGAAGGCGCGTGGCCGTGGCCGCATCATCCTGATTTCCAGTGGTGCGGGGCTGGGCGTAAGCCTGACCGGCATCCAGGCCTATGCCTCGGCCAAGGCCGCCCAGATCGGCCTTGCGCGCCAGCTGGGGCACGAACTGGGGTCCTTCGGCATTACCGTCAACAGCATCGCACCCGGCTTTATCCGCTCCAACCCGGCCACCGAACGCCAGTGGCAGGCCATGGGCGAGAGCGGCCAGCAGCGGCTGATGGACAATATCGCCATGCGCCGCCCCGGCCGGCCGGCCGATATAGCCCATGCCGTGCTGTTTTTCGCTTCGGACTACGCCAGCTGGATCAACGGCCAGGTGCTGTCTGTCGATGGCGGCAAATAACGGAAAAAGGACTGGCTATGCAGCGGCAGGCACCCTTGCTCTCGGCCACGCTGGGCGCGCGTGAACTGGAGATCGCCCGCGCGGCCCGGCACGAACCCGGGCTGTTGGCGGGAACGCACGCAACCGAATGCTGGGATGCGCAGTTCGGGGACTGGCTGGGACGCGGCACCGCGCGCGCCATGATGGGCGGGCGCGCCGCCCTGTTGGCGGTCACACGGGCGCTGGGACTGGGTGCGGGCGATGGCGTGATCATTCCGGCCTTAACCTGCCAGTGCGTGCTCAATGCGCTGCGCTTTGCCGGCGTCACGCCGCAATACGCCGATATCGAGACCGGGGGCTTCGGGCTGGATGCCGCCGCAGTCGCGCGCGCGATCACGCCCGATACACGGGCGATACACGGGCGATACACGGGCGATCATGATCCAGCACAGCTTCGGTCTGGTCGGCCAGCATTTCGAGGCCCTGCTCGCACTCGCACGCGAACGCAATCTGCTGGTGATCGAGGATTGCGCGCACGCGCTGGGCGCACGCTGGCAAGGACAAAAGCTCGGCACCTTCGGCGATGCGGCGGTGTTCAGTTTCGAGCGCAGCAAGATCATCACCACCATCCACGGCGGGATGGCGGTAGTGCATGGCGCGGCGACTGCGCACGGCTGCAGCGGCTGGCCGCAGAAGCACCGCTGCCGGCGAGCGAACTCACCTTGTCGCAACTGGACAGTGTCGAGCACGACTACTGGGTGCGGGTCGCAAACGACCCTGACAGGGCAGCATGGGCACGCGCGCATTTTGCCGCCACCCTGATGCCGCAGATGTGGCCCGAGGAGTTCCGTGGCGAGCATTTCAGCCGCTACGAGGAGCGCATGCCTTCGGCCATCGCCCTGCTGGCCCAGAGCCAGTTTGTGCAACTGGAGAACATTCTTGCAGCCCGGCGCAAGCAGGCACTGCGCTGGCAGGCCTGGGCCGGCGGCGCAGGCTTTGCCACGGCCAGCGTGCTGCCCGGCTCGGAACCCGCCTGGCTGCGCTTTCCGTTCTGGCGCGATGCCGCGCTCAAGGCCGATCCGGCAGCACTGGCGCGGGAACTGGGGGTCGAGATCGGGGTGTGGTTTACCACGCCGGCCCATCCGGTGGCCTCGGTACAGGCACACTGCCCGCAAGGGATGGCAGCCTGCGCACGCGTGCTCAACCTCCCTACCCTGCTGCCAGCAGGCCACCCCTTTGCCACTTGAGCGATGAATCGTGCCGGCAAGAAAAGCGTGCTGGCGCAAGGTCTCGTCGCGCGGCGCCGGACAGCCTTTCCGGCCTGGCCGCGCGGTCTTTCGCGACGTAGCGAGTCTGCACGCGTCACATTATATAAATTTTTATAAATATATACATGTGCATTAATAATTCTTGCATAGTAATCGCTTGCAATTAATAATGAACCCGTAACTTTGAGTAGAGGTTGCACTGCCTATCAGTATGCGGCGGGAGCTTGAGCCCGATGATCGCCGCAAAAAGGAGTCAGTGCCGAAGTGGTCACGCTGTCAGGCGTGATTGCTGGGGCCATTTCTAACAGGAATGGCACTGCCATAGTCTGAGCAAACTATGGAGCGCTACTGAAAGGGCGGAAGTCTCACTCTGACACCCTGTGTGTCTGCTATCTTCTTTGCCTATCGGTAGGTCTCCACCTGTAACGAACATAGGTGATACGAGATCATGGAACTTATCCAGTATTCAGATTCATTGCTTTCCGTTCTGCCGCCTTTGGTCGCGGTGACGCTGGCCATTACCACCCGTCGCGTCGTGCTGTCGCTAGGGCTGGGCATATTAGTCGGCGCGCTACTGGTCACCGGCGGTGACCTTCTGGCTGCCGGACAATATGCAGGGCAGTCGGCACTGGCGATTGCCTGGAGCGACGGCATGCCCAACTGGGGCAGCGTCAATATCCTCCTCTTTCTGGTCCTGCTGGGCTGCCTTATTGCCCTGATGACGCTGACCGGCGGCAGCCGGGCTTTTGCCCTGTGGGCACAGCAAAGAATCAAGACCCGGCGGCAGGCCAAGCTGATGACCGGCCTGCTGGTTTTCCTGTTTTTCATCGATGACTATTTCCATAGTCTGGCCGTCGGCACCATCTGCCGGCCGGTCACCGACCGCTACCGCATTTCTCGCGCCAAACTGGCCTACCTGCTGGATTCGACAGCCGCCCCGGTCTGCGTGATGACGCCGGTTTCATCGTGGGGCGCCTATATTGTCGCCCTGATTGGCGGCATTCTGACGGCGCACGGCATCCAGGACCACAGCGCTTTCTCCGCCTTTATCACCATGATCCCAATGAACTTCTATGCCCTGTTCACGCTGCTGCTGGTGATTGCCACCATCATCTGGCCGCTGGACTTTGGCGCGATGGCCCGGCACGAAGAACAGGCCGGAAAAGGCATCCTTTACGACCACAGCAAAGGCACGCCGCCAGGCGCCAGCGAAACGCTGGAAGCCATGTGCAACGGTCAGGTTCGCGATCTGATTCTCCCCATCGTCGCACTCGTCATCACCACCATCTACTTCATGATCGCCAGCGGCGCCGACAGCCTCGCCCAGAGCAATACGGCATTCAGCGTGCTGGGCGCCTTCGAGAACACCAATGTCGGCCTGTCGCTGGTCTACGGCGCACTCGGTGCGCTGGCCGTTGCCGCCGCCCTGTCCTTGCGTTTAGGCATGCCTTTGCGCCAGTGGCTGGCCGTACTGCGCCACGGCATCGTGGCCATGTGGCCGGCACTGCGCATCCTGCTGCTGGCCTGGCTGATTGCCGCGGTGATACGCGATGTGCAAACCGGAAAATATCTGGCCTCGATGGCACAACTGGCGATGCCGGTCTGGCTGCTACCGGCGGTGCTGTTTATCCTGGCGGGCGCCATGGCATTTTCAACCGGCACCAGCTGGGGCACCTTCGGCATCATGCTGCCGCTGGCCGCTGATCTGGTGATGGTAGCCGAACCCGCCTTGCTACTGCCTTCACTCTCTGCCGTGCTTGCCGGCGCCGTTTTTGGCGACCACTGCTCACCCATTTCCGACACCACCATCCTGTCGTCAACCGGTGCCGCCAGCCATCATATCGACCACGTGCTCACCCAGCTGCCCTATGCGCTGCTTGTTGCCAGCAGCTCGATCGCGGCGTATCTGGTACTGGGCGCGACCGGCTCGGTGTGGCTGGGATTGCTGACCTGCTCGCTATGGTTTGCGCTCAGCCTGGCTTTTCTGCATCTGCTTAACCGCCGCCGCGCCCAGGCCCATGCTGTCCTGGCCACCGCAGCCATTTAAGCCGCTGCTATTCACGATCTGCTGCGCGCAGGCGCACAACGTTAAAAACGGCTTTGAAATGCGCATGTACCCTCTCTGTACATGCCGCTTTCCCAGCCGTTTTTGTCTTGTCCCGCGCGAGATGGCGAACACATTCCAAGCCGGATGTCCGGGGACAGCCGGGCAGCCCGACTATCCCCGGCCTTGGCGTTTACTGCCCGGACGGCTGCGCAGCGGCAGCCGGCGGGATGCCCACATCCACCCTGACCTGCCTGACCTTGCCGTTGAACACGCCGCGGCTCACGCCATATTCCTCGCTCACCGGCGTGCCGTTATCCATGCCGACATCGGCGGTCTCATCGGCCGAAAAAATGCCCGGCTGGGTGCGCGCGATGCGGCCGCTGGCCACCTGCTTGCCATTGACCGCCAACTTGCCTTCGCCGCCCTTACCCTGCCCGCCGCCATCATAGACAAACTCGAAGCGCAGGCTTGAACGGCCCGCCGGCAAGGATTCGCCCGAGACGATGGTCGTTCGCGTCTGACCAAGGAAGTTGTAGGTGTAGGCCGGCTTGCCGTCCTTGACATACAGGGCCCAGCCGCCAAAGCGCCCGCCCTGAGCCAGGATGACTCCGTTGCCGCCGCCTGCCGGCACCTCGACCTCGGCCGTGATGGTCTTGGACTGGTTCTTGATATTGATGAAGGCATTTTCGGACAGATCCTTCATGCCGTCACTCAGCGTCAGCGAAGTGCGTCCGCCCATCAGGTCAGGCCGGCCTGCGCTGGCCGGATTCAGCCGCTCGAACAGGCGGTCATCCAGCGGCAGCACATGGTTGGCGCGCGCCTCGACCAGAAAGGCCTGTTGCAGCGCTTTCAGCTTCTGGGGCTGGCTGGCAGCCAGATCATTACTCAGGCTGAAATCATTACGGGTATCGAACAGCTCCCAGCGGTCGTCCTGCAGGGGTGCTCTGGGCTTCGTCTCCCATGGCGCGCGGTGTATCGTGCGGGCGAACCAGCCATCCTGGTAGAATGCCCGGTTGCCGAAGATCTCGAAATACTGCGAGGTACGGGCCGGCGCTGCCGGATCGGTAAAGGAAGCCAGCAGGCTCTTGCCCTGGATAGGCGTCTGTTTCACCCCATCCACCACCTTGGGTTCAGGCAGGCCGGCCGCAGCCAGAATAGTCGGCGCGATATCGATCACATGGGCAAACTGGCTGCGCACCTGCCCGTTCGCCTTTACCTTGGCCGGCCAGTGCACGACCATGCCGTTACGCGTCCCGCCGAAATCGGAAGTGACCTGCTTGGTCCAGGCAAACGGCGTATTCCCGGCGACCGCCCAACCCGCCGCCATATGCGGGTAAGTGCTGGCATCACCCCAGGCATCGATCTTCTTGAGCATATCCGGCACCTGCTCCTCGACGCCGTTGAAATAGGTCATCTCGTTGAGCATGCCGTTGGCGCCGCCTTCGGCACTGGTGCCGTTATCACCGGCGATATAGAACACCAGCGTGTTATCGAGCTCGCCCGATTCGGACAGCGACTGGATCAGCCGGCCAATTTGCTCGTCGGTATGCTCGGCAAACGCGGCATAGACCTCCATCTGACGGGCATACAACTTCTTCTGCTCCGGCGAGAGCGTCGCCCAGTCCTGGATAAAGGGCGGCTTGGACGCAAGCCGGGTATCCGGCGGCACCACGCCCTGCCGGATCTGGCGCGCCAGCGTCTCTTCGCGCAGCTTGTCCCAGCCCTGATCAAACTTGCCCTTGTATTTGTCTATCCAGGCCTTGGGCACATGATGCGGCGCATGCGTCGCGCCGGGCGCAAAATAGACGAAGAACGGCTTGTCCGGCGTCATGGCCTGCTGGAAATTGACCCACTGGATGGCCTTGTCGGTCATGTCGACGGTGAAATGGTAATTGGGGTCATCCGGCACTTCGACCGTGCTCATCCCGTCGTAGATCACCGGAGCCCACTGGTTGGTCTCCCCGCCCATAAAGCCGTAGAACTTGTCGAAACCCGAGCGGGTCGGCCAGCGGTCGGTCGGACCGGAGGGGTTGACCTCCCAGGCCGCCGTTTCATGATTCTTGCCGAAATGGGCGGTGCTGTAGCCGTTGTAACGCAGCATCGCCGCCAGCGGTGCCACACTCAGTGGCCGCTGGCCGGTGTTGCCAGGAAATCCGGTTGCCGTCTCGGTGATGCTGCCCATATTGCTGACATGATGGTTGCGCCCGGTGAGCAGCGCTGCGCGCGTCGGCGACGACAGTGCCGTGGTATGGAAACGGTTGTAGCGCAAGCCATTTTCGGCCAGCCGGTCCAGGGCGGGCATCGGCACCGGGCCGCCAAAAGTACTGGGAATACCGAAACCCATATCATCGATCAGGATGATCAGCACATTGGGAGCCCCATCGGGCGTCTTGATGCTAAAAGGCGGCGGCATTTTCGCGTTGCGGGCATCCAGCGTGTCATAGGTCGGCGGCACCGGCTCATGGATCGGCAAGACCGTGCGATCCGGCGCGACCGCGGCTGCCGAGGCAGTAGAGACGGCCAGCGCACCGGCCACGGAAAGTGCCCTGTTACAGATGTTCTTCATACGATACTCCCGAGATGTAACGACAAAGGAATTCATCCGGCAGACGGCACCCGGATCAACAGCGGGCCCTTGATCGCCTCCATGATGCGTGCAGCAGGCTGGCCATGGCTGACCAGTGTTGCCATCGCATGCATATAGCGGTCGATATGGCGAAAATACTGCTTGTAGCCGGCACACAGATAGTTGAGACCCGCTTCCCCGTCCGGCGCGGTGATAAAACGGTTTTTCGGACATTCGCCATGGCAGGCAAAACGGTAGTCGCACTGTCGGCAGTACTGTGGCAGCCCAGCAGACTTGGCCTGTCCGAAAGCCTGCTGCGCGGGGGAATCGGCCATGGCCGGCAGTTCATCCTCGCAAAGATTGCCCAGACGGTAATCCGGGTACATGAAGTGGTCACAGGCATAGACATCGCCATTGTGTTCCAGCATCAAGGCCCGGCCGCAGTTATCGGCAAACAGGCAGACCGTAGCCGGCAGTTGCAGCCAAGCCGCCAGCGCCCACTCGAAATTCATCACATGGACACTGCCGACATCGTGACACACCCATTCATCGAAGATGGCGATCAGGAATGCGCCATAGGCCTCGGCCCCCACCGTATGCGGGCTGACGGCCACCGCATTCATTGAGATGCTCGCGCGTCCGCAGGCGGGTGGCTCGGCGAAGCTCAGGCCGCGCGAACTATCCCGCTCGGCCGCAACACGTTCCACCACCGGGTTGAACTGGATATGGCGTACCCCGGCCTCCTTCAGAAAGCGGTACACCGGCAACGGTGCACTGGCGACGGCCGGCGTCACCGTCACCAGTATGTTGAACTCGATCCGGTAGCGCTGTAGCAACCGCAAGCCGGCCATCACCGCATCAAAGGTCGGCGCGCCACGCCGGTCAATACGCTGGCTATCGTGGATCTCGCGCGGCCCGTCAAGACTAAGGCCGACCATGAAGCCGGCCTCGGACAGAAAAGCGCACCATGCCTCATCCAGTAGCACACCATTGGTCTGCAGGGCATTGCGGATGGTCTTGCCGCCTGCCAACTCCTGCTGCCAGGCATAGGCACGCTGGTAGAATGCCAGCCCCCGCAGCATGGGTTCCCCTCCTTGCCAGGTAAACAGCACCTCGGGCCCGGGCTCATGGCGGATATTCTGTTCGATATAGGCGCGCAGCACTTCGTCGCTCATGGCAAAGCGCTGCGTGGGCGGAAACAGCGATTTTTTTTCCAGATAGAAACAGTAATGGCAATCAAGATTGCAAACTGGTCCGACCGGTTTGGCCATCAGATGCACGGCTCGCATAACACCCCCTGAACATATTCAGATCGTAAATGGAAACCTAACGCTACCATTTATTTGAAAAGCATAATTGTCAACATAGCACCTCGCGCGAAATGTTCAGCCGTTACAGTCAAAATTTCGACACACTTGGACCGTCGGCAAGAATGCCCCCCTCCACAAAAAGGTATGTCCCTCTATCCATCGTTTCGTCAACATGGCAAAGCCAGACTTAACTTTGGCAAGGTCCCGGTTGTAAGCTGGTAACGTTGATTTCGGGTTTTGTGTCTGCTGCTCGGACGTGTTTCAGCCTGGGCTGCTGCCGCGTGAGCATCGTTCATCGTCGACAGCAAACCCCTCCCGTGCGGGACATCACCATTTTATTCTCTGTGCCGGATATGCCGCGCCCGGTACCCGTCACCGTCAGAAATCTGAGCAAAAATTCTTATAAGTTAAATAATGTAAATGTCGTGTGACGAATAACTGATTCGAGCGCTCAATGATGCCTGTCAAACGAATTCAGATCTCCATCCTATGGCTGTCTTGTTGCATCAGTCTGGTCCTGCCTCCCCTAGCTCAGGGCGCAGAAGCGGCCCGGCCATTACGTATCGGTCTGGTACTGGGCGGTGGCGGCGCACGCGGGGCCGCGCATCTTGGCGTACTCGAAGTGCTGGAACGCCTGCGCGTGCCGGTCGCTTGCATCGCGGGCACCAGCATGGGCGCGCTGGTGGCCGGTGCCTATGCCTCCGGTGTGACACCCCAGACGATGAAAAAAGAAATGGCGGCAGCGGACTGGAACGACATGTTCCAGGACAACCCGACCTTTTCCGAGCTTTCCTATCGCAACAAGCGCATCTCGCAGCGTTTCTTGCCCGGCTCGGAAACCGGAGTCAAGGAGGATGGCCTGCAATACCAGTCCGGGGTGGTCGCCGGGCAGAAGATCAAGCTGTTTTTCAACCAGCTGGTGCATGCCGATCGCGGGGAACCGCAGATCCAGGATCTTCCCCTGCCCCTGTCCATTGTCGCGACCGATATCGGTAGCGGCGGCCGGGTGGTACTGCGCGAAGGCAGCCTGACCCAGGCGATGCGCGCCAGCATGTCGGTGCCCGGACTGATGACGCCGGTACAGCTAAACGGACACAAGCTGGTCGATGGCGGGCTGGTCGATAACGTGCCCATCGCCGAAGTGCGCGAGCGCTGCTCGCCTGATGTGGTGATTGCGGTCAATGTAGGCTCGCCCCTGCTCAAGCCGGACGAGATCGACTCGCTGCTGTCGGTCTCGGCACAGATGGTCAACATCCTGACCGAGCAGAATGTCAGCCGTTCGCTCTCGACGCTCAAACCCGACGATATTTATATCCAGCCGGACCTTGAAGGCATCAGCGCCGGCGATTTTCCGCGCAATGCGGAAACAGCCGAACGTGGCCGGATCGCGGCAGAAGCTGCGGCCGCAAAACTGGCCCGCTATTCGTTAGACGAGGCCAGCTACCAGCAATGGCGCCAGCAACTGGAAACCAAGCCGCAGGCGCTGCCTCGTATCGATGAGATACAAGTCGCAGATCTGAACTATGTAAACAAGGCAGTGGTTACCCGTCATATCGAGCAGCAGCCGGGCACCAGTGTGACCCCCGAGCTGGGGCGCGGCCTGCTCAGGGCCTACGGCGATGGTTTCTACGAGCATGTCGACTATGCCCTGCTCGGCAACCGGGAGCGCACCATCCTGCGCATCACGCCGGTGGAGAAAAGCTGGGGGCCGGATTATCTGCGCCTCGGGGTCAACCTCGAAAACACCTTCGACGGCAATGCCAGCTACAGCCT
>NZ_JBOFOO010000189.1:0-3758 GCF_051659485.1 Craterilacuibacter sp.
TCGGTCGTGACCGCGCTCAATAGCGACAAGATCGATCTGGCCTGGCTGGGCGGCTTTACCTTTGTGCAAGCCAGCCAGCGCGGCAAGGTGGTGCCGCTGGTGCAGCGCGAGGAAGACACCCGTTTTACCTCCAAATATATTGCCGGTACGGCTTCGGGTATCCACAGCCTGCAGGACTTCAAGGGCAAGAGCTTTGCTTTCGGTTCGGCCTCCAGTACTTCCGGCCACCTGATGCCGCGCTATTTCCTGCAAAAAGCCGGGCTCAAGCCGGAAACTGCGTTCAAGAATGTCGGCTATTCCGGTGCGCATGATGCGACTGTCGCCTGGGTTGCATCCGGCAAGGTCGATGGCGGCGTGCTCAATGCCTCGGTGTGGGAAAAGCTGGTCGAAAGCGGCAAGATAGATCCAAGCAAGGTCAAGGTGGTGGCGACCACGCCGTCTTTTTACGATTACAACTGGACGGTACGCGGCACGCTGGATGCCAAGCTGCAGAAGAAAATCAGCGCCGCCTTCCTCAAGCTCGACCCGAAAAAGCCGGCTGATCTCGCCATTCTCGATCTGCAGCGCGCGACCCGCTTCGTACCGACCCGCGCCGCCAACTACCAAAGCATAGAATCGGCCGCGCGCGAGGCCGGTTTGTTGAAATAACCGCAGCACGCCGGGCAGCGATGCATGCGCCTCGCGCATGCGCTGCCCGATCAAGATATCCCGAATTTCAAAAAAGCCCCCGAAAGCCATGAGTCTAGAATTCGATTCGGTCAGCTTGCGCCTTGGCCAGACGCTGGTGCTTGACGATATCCGTCTGTCTGTCGCGCAAGGCGGGCAGCTGGCACTGATAGGCCCCTCCGGTGCCGGCAAATCCTCGCTAATGCAGCTGGCTAATACCGCTTATGTCCCAACTCGCGGCAGTGTTCAGTTGCTGAACGCGTCGCCGTGGCAACTCAGTGCCCGCCAGCTCAAGGCATTGCGCACCCGCATCGGGACTATTTACCAAAGCCCGCCGCTACCTGCGCGCCAGCGCGTGGTGCATGCGGTACGCGCCGGCCGTCTGGGGCAGATGTCTACGCTGGCTTCCCTCGCACAATTGCTGTGGCCTCACCAGCATCAGCCTGTTGTCGATGCACTGGCGCAAGTGGCGCTGGCCGATAAACTGTGGATGCGTTGCGACCAGCTTTCCGGCGGCCAGCGCCAGCGTGCCGGCATTGCCCGCGTGTTGTATCAGGCGCCTGAATTGTTGCTGGCCGATGAGCCGGTATCGGCGCTGGACCCGCATCTGGCCGAGCAGACCGTCAGCCTGCTGTGCCGGGATGCGCATCGTCGTGGCGCGACCTTGCTGATGAGCTTGCATTCGGTCGAGCTGGCGCTCGCCCATTTCGAACGCATTGTCGGCCTGCGCGGCGGGCGCATCCTGTTTGACCTGCCCCGCAGCCAGGTCAGCCCGGCCTTGCTGGATCAGCTCTATCGCGGAGATAGCGCCACACCCTTGGCGCCGGCACCCCTTAGCCGTGCGGCGGCATGGCCATGCTAGATCCTGCTCCTTCGTCTATGCGCGATCCAGCGCGGCGGCCACGGCTGCTGGCGACACTGGCCCTGATGCTGTTGCTGGCACCGGCATTTCAGTCCAGCGGTTTTCATCCGGCAGCATTGCTGGACAGTGGCAGCTGGACCACGCTCGCGCAGTTCGTGAGCGGTTTTTTCCCGCCGGCGCATGAACGCTATTTTTTGGATGAAGTCGCAGGTGAAACCGCGGTGACGCTGGCCAGTGCAACACTGGGGATCGCGCTTGCCATGCTGATCGCCATCCCTGCCGCTTTTGCCAGCTGTGCAGCACTGGATACACCGGGCTCGCATCATCCTGTGTGGCAGGCCGGGCAGAGCCTGCTACGCGGCATGCTGGTTGTGCTGCGGGCGATTCCGGAAATTGTGTGGGCCTTGCTGTTTGTACGCGCGGTGGGTCTGGGCAGCCTGCCTGCGGTACTGGCTATCGGTCTGGCCTATGGCGGCATGCTGGGCAAGGTCTATGCCGAAATTCTTGATTCCCAGCCGGCAGAGGCCTGCCGTGCACTTGCCATTCAGGGCGCCAGCCGCGGGCAGCGCTTGGGCTGGGCCTTGCTGCCGCAAGCCATGCCCGAACTGGTGAGCTATAGCGTGTACCGCTGGGAATGTGCGATTCGCGCCTCGGCGGTGATGGGTTTTGTCGGGGCAGGCGGCATCGGCCAGTTGCTGGATACCAGCATCAAGATGATGAATGGCGGTGAAGTCAGTACGCTGCTGTTGGTCTTTGTGTTGCTGGTGATGATGAGCGACGGCATCAGCCGTCTGGCAAGGGCAGCACTTCATACCGGATACGGGCAAGCCCTGTTGCTGGCCGGGGTGCTGCTGGCACTGGGTGCCAGCCTGCTATGCCTGGCGCCGGCGTGGCTGGCGGGCGGATTCGACTTCAAGGCGTTGCCTGCCTTTGCGGCCGAATTCTGGCCGCCGGACAGCGGGCCGGATTTATTTGCCGGCCTGGCGCAAGGCATGGCCGAAACGCTGGCCATGTCGGTGACCGGCACCGTGCTCGCCTGTCTTTTTGCCGCATGGCTAAGCCTGCCTGCCGCCGGCCTGATGGGCGTTCTGCCTCAAGCCGTGGCCCGCTTGCTGCTGAATTTACTGCGTGGCGTACCCGACCTGATGTGGGCGGCACTGGCTGTGCTCTTGGTCGGTCTGGGGCCGGCGGCCGGCGTGCTGGCGCTTTGTCTGCATACCAGCGGGGTGTTGGGGCGGCTGTTTGCCGAAACGCTGGAAAATGCCCCGCGAGAACCGGTGCAGGCGCTGCTGCTGTCGGGGGCATCGCCTACCAGCGCGTTTTGCTACGGCCTGCTGCCAGCCATCATGACGCAATGGCTGGCCTACAGCCTGTATCGCTGGGAAAACAATATCCGCATCGCCGCGGTGCTGGGCATTGTGGGGGCGGGCGGCATCGGCCAGCAGTTGTTTATGGCCTTGTCGCTATTCCAGACCCAAACCGCAGCCAGCCTGATGCTGGCCATGGTGCTGCTATCGTGGACGGTGGAGCGTTTAAGCCGCTGGCTCAGACGGCAGTTGGCGGGCCCCGCTTGATCAGGATTGGCCAATATGCAGCGAGAGCCGGCGCTAGCTGTGGCTTAATAGCGCGGATCAGATAAGGAATGCCATGAAAAAATGTTTGCTTTGTATGCTGCTGTTGTCGCTGCCGGCGTGGGCGTATACCGATGAAGGTCGCCTGCCTTATACCGGCAAGGCCGGCCAGTTGCCGCTGGAAGTGGTCACCGGATTTCTCGGCCAGCGCCTCGGTAGTGACGGCCGTTTTGAATACGCCACGCTGAAGATAGAGCAGCACAGCCGGCCCGAAGCCTTCGATTACGCGCAGATCAGCGTGCTGCGCGAGGGCTTGCTGGACGACAGCGTGCGCGGCAATCGCTGGCGCTTCGACGTGAATCGCGCCAGTGACGGGCGCTGGCGCATCGATAGCGTGCGTGAAGATTTTTCCTGCTGGCGCGGCCGGGCAGGCTGGGGTGTGAAGCCCTGCAGGTAAATGGCCAGCGCCATTGGACAGTCACGCGATTTGCTGGTGCCTGATGAATAAAAGCCGCACCCGGTCATGAGGCGGCTTTTATTCATGTCACAGCCGCCTATACGCGGAAATAGGCCACGCTGCTGCGCAACTGTTCCGCCAGTGTATGCATGCGCTGGACCTGGCTGACCGCAGACTGGGTCGCCTCTGCATTGGTGCCGGC
>NZ_JBOFOO010000190.1:0-4272 GCF_051659485.1 Craterilacuibacter sp.
GACAAAGGCTTGGCAAACCCATTAAACCCGCTAATATGCCGCCGAATAGCCAGGCCCTTACGCTGGCAAATATACCAACAGCAAGTATTGCGACTAGCTTATGCCATGTTTAATAAATTTGACAAGCCAAAAAACATAAACAAGGAATTGTTGCAGTGCAGCGATTAATCATAAAAAACACGGCCTTAGCTCGCGCGTCACCAAAAATGCAAACCGGCATGCTTATTGACAGACAATCCGGCCCAAGCACACCCCATCCGGCGCTGTTGTTTAAATGAGGCCAGCAACCTGTCTGCGCTTTACAAAACGAAAAAGTAGCACCCTCGATGAATGCATCGTTCACTACAATGGTATAAATAAACATACGAGGGGGATGTCCATGCCTTACTTTGATGCCAGACAGCAGCGTTTGCACTATGAGAGCAGCGGCAATAAAGACAAGCCGTCGTTATTGCTCATGAACGGCATCACCATGAGCACCGCGGCATGGAGCTTGCTGCTCCCCTATCTGGAGCCACACTTTCGGGTGTTGCGTCTGGATTTTTGCGGACAAGGACAAAGCAGCAAGCCCGAAGCCGAAGCCTACCCGCTAGCCGGGCAGGCCGACGATGCCGCCGCATTTCTGGATTTTCTGGGTGTGAAGCAGGCGACCGTCGCGGGACTGTCTTACGGCGGCATGGTGGCACAATATTTTGCACACCAGCACCCGACCCGCGTGTCGCGCATGGTTTTGGCTGCCACGCTGGCGTGGTCGGACCCGGTCAACGCACTGATTGCCCGCAACTGGGCAAGCGCGGATCAAGCCGGCGGCTTCGACATGCGTTTTGACACCGGACTGCCATGGCTGTTTTCCAACCAGTTTCTCGGCACGCAAACGGCCATGCTGCCACGCTTGCGTGAAATAGCCGCCAGCATAGACTGGCCCGCCACACAACGCTTAAGCCGCGGCGTACTGCAACACGATGCCCGGCCATGGCTGCACACGCTGACTTGCGAGACACTGGTGTTAGTGGGAAGCGCCGACCGGCTAACGCCACTTTACCAGTCGGCACTACTGGCACACAGCATTCCCAATGCACAATTATTGGTACTGGACGACTTTGCCCATGCCCTGCACCTGGAAGCACCCGAGGCGCTCGCTCGGGCCATCGTACACTTTGCCGGATAAATAAAACGGAGGAATAAACTGATGGATACCATATTACTGACTCTGGACAGCCGTGGCGTTGCCACCATCCGCCTGAACCGCCCCGACCTGCATAATGCACTGGACGATGAAATAGTCAGCCGCTTGACCGATACGCTACAAGAGGTCGGCAGCGATGAACGCGTGCGCGTGGTGATACTCACCGGCAACGGCATCAACTTCTCGGCAGGTCACGATATGGCCTGGCTGCAAAAAATGGCGGGCGCCAGTCCGGATGAAATCGCACAGCAAGCCCGTCTGGTCACCAAGTTGCTGCATACGCTGGACACCTTGCCCAAGCCGACGATTGCGCGCGTGCAAGGCTCGGCTTTCGGCATAGGCGCAGGGCTGATCGCCTGTTGCGATATCGCCTATGGCGTCTCCGAGGCGCTGTTCAGCTTTCCCGACACGCGCTTGGGCGCGATCCCGGCAAGCATCGCCCCCTTTGTGCTACGCACCATCGGCGAACGTGCCGCACGGCGCTACTTCCTCAGCGCCGAACGCCTGAATGCAGGCAAGGCCAAGCGGCTGGGACTATTGCACCAGGTGGTGGAAGATGAAGAACTGGATAGCGTGATTGCCATGCAAGTCAGCAACCTGCTATGTAATGGCCCGCACGCCATGCAGCAAGCCAAGCGCCTGATACACGATCTGGCGCCATTGGGAACCGGCAGTGACGCCATGACGCTGGCGATAAGCCGTGCAGCCGAAACCCGCAGCAGCGCCGAAGGACGCGAAGGGATGCGCTCGTTTATCGAAAAACGCAAACCCGATTGGCTGGACTGATTCCTGCTGCACGCGCTTAGCCGGCATCAAGACCCGGTACTGGCTAAGCGGGCTGGTTTTCCCGTATGCTATGTCAAAATACTAATCATGACTGCCATCAGGATGCCCGCCCGCCATGCCGTTTACCTCTCATGCAGATTTTCTATCCGCGACGCTGGCCTGCACCAAGACCGACTTTCCAGCCCGTAGCACCCTGACCCAGCTTCGGCTGACTTGGCACGGCCCGGGCATTCTGGAACTGACTCCGCACGCGCTGGCGCAAAACGCCGATCAGGTGCTGATTTCCGCCGGCATCCATGGCAATGAAACAGCCCCCGTCGAAGTACTCAATGCCATTCTGAACGACATCATTGCCGGACGCCTGATGCTCAAAGTACGCCTGCTGGCGATACTGGGTCACCCCGAAGCCCTGCAACGGGGCGAGCGCTATCTCGACTACGACATGAACCGCCTGTTTGCCGGTGCACACCGCCAGCATGCACAAGCCCGCGAAGCGGCGCGCGCCGCCGAGCTTGAACATGCCGCCGAGCGTTTTTTTGCCACATCCCCCGCCAGCGCCCGACGCCTGCATTACGATTTGCACACCGCCATTCGCGACTCGGTATTCGAGAAATTCGCCATCGTCCCATTCATGCACCAGCGCGCCTGCGATAGCGAACAACTGGCCTGGCTTGCCGGCTGCGATGTAGAAGCCATACTGCTGCACAGTGCGCCGGCGGCAACGTTCAGCTACCACACCAGTTTTCACTGCCACGCATCGGCCTTTACGCTAGAGCTAGGCAAGGCGCAGCCATTCGGGCAAAACGATCTGTCGCGCTTTAGCGGTATTGCACAGGGCTTACGCCAGTTACTGGCGGCACAAGCGCCGAAACTTGCCGCCTGCCCGCCGCTGTTTCGCGCCAAATACAATCTGGTCAAACACAGCGAAGCATTCCGCCTCAATCTGGATGCACAAGTGGAAAACTTTACCCTGCTGCCGGATGGCTACCTGATTGCAGAAGATGGCGCGACGCGCTATGTGGCACAAGGCGGGGAAGAGAGAATCCTGTTCCCCAACCCCGGTGTCAAACCGGGCTTGAGGGCAGGCATTGTGATCGAACCGGTCGCAGCCTAAGCACTGCGGCCTGTCAGATATATTTGAACAGGCTGAGACTGGAAACCATCTGGTAAGTTTTCTGGGTGGTTTCCATTGCGGTGATCGCCATATTCAGGTCGGTAATCGCCTGCACAAAATCCAGATCCTGCAGTTGGCCGACTGCCGCCTTGTATTGCACATCCAGACCCTCGCCGGTCTTGCCTAGCGTTCCCACCTCGGCACGGCGTGCACCTACCGATGTATGCGTACGCAGCAACTGCTCGTGCCCGGTTTTGAGGCCGCCTATGGTTTTCCCCAGCGACTCATCATAGGTCGGCGGCAAATCCTGCGTCACAGGGCGAAAGCCGCCGGCAGGATCTGTCTCGACCAGCGCCTTGCCATTCACATCCAGCCGCGGCAAGCCGTCTTTAAATACCAGCGGATTGCCGTCAGCACCCAGCACCGGTGCCGGTGGCGTCGCGTCGTCCATCACGGTCTCGCCATCCGGACCCGGTTTGGCCATCCCGTTCGGGCCATCAGCCAAAATCTTGTCGAAACGGGCCAGCGCCTGCCACAGCTCGTTGCCGGCGCTAAATTCATCCGGTTTATTCGGGTCTGCCACGCTGGAGCCGGCACCAAACACCAGCCCGCCCGGTTCGGTAATGGCAATGTCGCGCGACGAAGAAGCCGCAACCTCCTGCCGCTGCCAATCACCCTTGTAGGTGATACTCATCTCCGGATCCATCTTCAGCTCGAACGGAGCCTCATGGGATTTGGTGCCGCCAAACAGATACTTGCCTTGGCCGTCCGCACTATTGGCAATACCGACCAGCGACTTGACCTGCTCCTGCAACTGGGTACGCAGATAGCTGCGGTCTTCATCGGTCAGGGAGGCATTACCGGCCTGAATACCCAGCGCCTGAATATTCTGCAGGATCTCGCCGCCGCGAAACAGATACTCCTCGGACAGCGCCAGCGTCGACTCTATGGTGCGGGTATTGATCAGCATCTGGTCGTTGCGCGATTGTGACTGCGCCAGATTCATCAACTGGGCAGCCGCGACCGGATCATCCGACGGGCGGTTAACCCGCTTGAGCGACGACAATTGCTCGTTTAGTTGGGCCAGGCGCGCCTGATTATTGCCAAGGCTGTAATTGGTGGCGATGAATTGGGTATTCGAGCTGATACGCATGATGCAGTACCTCTGTTATCGCATTTGCAGCAG